>JAHFEM010000397.1 GCA_023248505.1 Nitrospirota bacterium | reverse complement strand
CGTTCGAGAGCATGTGCACTTCATCGATGATATAAACCTTGTATTTTCCACGAAGGGGAAGATACTTGACCTTCTCACGCAGCTCACGTACATCATCGACCCCGGTGTTCGAAGCGCCGTCGATTTCGACCACATCGACCGAGCGCCCCTCGGTAATCTCCCGGCAGGAATCGCACCGGTTACAGGGGCTCGCCCCCTGCGGCGTGGCGCAGTTGAGCGCCTTGGCGAGGAGCCGGGCCATCGTCGTCTTCCCGACGCCACGGATTCCGGAAAAAAGGTAGGCCTGCGCAACCTTCTCCCGCCGAACGGCATTGATCAGGGTGGTCGCCACATGCCGCTGGCCGATCACCTCCTCGAAGGTCTGCGGCCTCCACTTCCTTGCCGATACCTGATAATCGCTCGCCATGATGTGGATTGATCCCCGGTTGCCTGGACCGCCTCTATCTCAACCTCAATCGTAAGCGGGTCGGGATCGAATGCAGCCGCTGAAAGATGTGTTTGATGGAGAGACCAGGTGAACCTGCGGCACATAGGAGGGCCTATTTACCGTTGCTTCCTTCCGGACCTGGCGGGGTTCATAAGTTCCTATTGCACAGGGCCCGGTCCCTCCATCAAGCACATCTTAGAAATCAAGCGTTCAGCTATCAGCGATCAGCTTTCAGCTTAAAGATTTTAAGGTCCCAAGCTGACGGCTGAACGCTGACCGCTTCTTTAATTGGCGGAGAGAGGGGGATTTGAACCCCCGAGGCGACTTTTGGCCGCCTACACGATTTCCAGTCGTGCTCCTTCAGCCGCTCGGACATCTCTCCGTATATAATAAAGCGCTCAGCCATCAGCGGTCAGCTTTCAGCTTTGCCACGTTTTATTCTTAAGCTGATCGCTGACGGCTGAGCGCTGACAACTATCTTAATTGGCGGAGAGAGAGGGATTTGAACCCCCGGTGGAGTTACCCCCACATCTGATTTCGAGTCAGACGCCTTCAACCGAACTCGGCCATCTCTCCGAAATACAACATACAATCATCGATGACCAATCGATCTCGACCGTTGAGGCGATCATTCTCAATCCGTCGCCTTCAAGAGTTGAGACCGCTCCCGCAGACGACCGAAAAAACGCTGGAGCAACCGCTCCGATTCTCCTGCAAGCACCCCGCCGATCACCTCCATCCGATGATTGAAGCGGGGCTCCCGCACCACCTCGACCACCGATCCGCAGGCGCCCGCTTTGGGGTCGGTGGCCCCATAAACGAGGCGATCGATCCGGGCCTGTATCAATGCCCCGGCACACATCGCGCACGGCTCTAACGTCACGTAAAGGGTTCCGCCCAACCGCCAACGCCCCAGCGCCTCCGCCCCCTTACGAAGGGTCAACATTTCGGCATGCGCCGTCGGATCATGCTGACGCTCTTTCAGGTTGTAAGCGGTGAACAGACATCGCGCGTCGTATTCCCCGCCGTCCACGGCGGAGCGCTTCAAGGTCGCCGCGTCCCTGCAGACCAGGACGGCACCTACCGGCACCTCTCCTTCGGCAAAAGCCGCTTCCGCCGCTTCCAGGGCCAGCCGCATGAACTGCTCATCCTGATCAGTGGGATGCATGCAAGTGGGGTTGGATTGTGGAGATCATCCGGTGGATTTTAGGGAATTCGACCCTAATTGTCAAGGTAAACTCCCTATCGCTTTACTCAACGCTTCTCATCGTTTAATCGCCGGGGTCCTTGGGCGGCACAGAGCGAGAGCAAGGCGAATCCGTCTCCCTGGTTCGGATCAAATCGGCTCATGATTGATGGAGGGAGAATCACCCCTTGCAGACTTGCCCGATCTTTGCGATTCCTGTATAGTACGGCCAATCATGTCCAAAAGGAGGAAAACCTTGAGCTGGCTTGGCATTTTATTCCAGCGGAAAACGACCTCCAACCCCGCTGTGAAATCCCTTCGTCGAAACCAGGTGAAACTGGACTCAAGAATCGAGAAGATCATCACCCTCCTTCCCAAGATGGGGGAGACGATCCGCCAGGGCGCCGATTACCTTTATGCCAAGGTCTTACAGGAGCAAATCCGGAATTACGACACGCGTTTCGGAAGCAAGGTGGTCGACCAGATCGATGATCCGAAGAGGTCGGCCATCTTGCGAAAATTGACCGGCTTGATGCTGGTGACCTTTTTCAATGAGCTCTCCGAGCGATATCCCGACTCCGCGATTCCCTCCGCGCTCAGCGACGGCCTTCATTATGAGATCTATCGAACCCTCCCTTCCAAAGACAGCTTCATCGACTATCTGACTTACCGTAACCCCAACTTCGAGGATCCGCGATTGGCCCCCGCATTCAAGTTCGGCAACGACATCGCAGAGATCATGCAGACACTCGATCTTTCATTTTCATTTATGATCTCCCAGCAATCGACGATTATCTCCGAGATCTCAAGAAAACTCATCCGGCTGGTCCTCTTCGACGAACCGATCGAGGCCACACCCCAGCCGCCATGAAATATTACCTCGGCCCGATCATTTGGATGGGAATCATGTTTCTCTTTTCCACCGATGCCGGATCGATGGTGCATACCAATGCCTTCCTCGCCCCCCTCATTAAAGTTTTCGCTCCCGAAATCTCCCGAAAGAACCTGGTCATCACGCTTATTACGATCCGAAAGTTCGCGCATGTGGTGGAGTATGCCGTCTTGTCGGTCTTGTGGCTGCATGCCTTCAAGCAAGGCCGGCCCGGCCGGTCGTGGCGGGCGGCCCTCGGCGCCCTCATCGTCTGTTTTGTTTATGCCAGCCTCGACGAGTTGCACCAAGCCTTCGTGGTGACGCGCACAGCCAGTCTTCAGGACGTCGGCATCGACTCTTTCGGCGCAATCCTGGGACAGAGCCTCTGGGCCCTCTTCAGCAGGAAAACCCTCTCGACGATCCAGGCAAAATTCTTCGGTTGGTGGTTCGCCTGGGGGGTCTTCTCGACCATCATGGTATTGATCCTTCTAAAGGGGGGGGACCTTTCTTTAGGGAAGATGCTGCTCATTATTCTCAGCGTCGGGGTTCTCTCCGGCGCCGCGGGGGTGATCTACTATGCGCGGCATCGCTGACCGTTGGGCCGTTGCAAAAGCGAGATTCCTCGACCTGATTTATCCTCGTGCCTGCCTTCATTGCGATCTCCCTCTCAAAGAGGGGAGACCCGATCTTCCTTTCTGTTCCATCTGTTGGGCAGGCCTTCGGTTGCTGACGGGGGCGCAGT
>JAHFEM010000038.1 GCA_023248505.1 Nitrospirota bacterium | reverse complement strand
CGCTCGCGGATATTCACCTGCAATCTCGATCGTTTGATCTTGCCGTCGCGGATGCCGAACGGGTGATGGCGCTGGATCCTTCCAATGTGAAAGCGTTGATGATTCTGGGGGATGCTTCTGTATCAAAAGGGGAGTTCAAGAAAGGGGAGGCTGCGTACCAACAGATCGTCAAATTAGCTCCTGCGGAGCCGATCGGCTATTATCGGCTCGGCCTCCTCCGACATGGACAAAGAAAGGATCAGGAAGCGCTGACGTTTTTCGAAAAAGCCTTATCGCTTAACCCCGGCAACGTCGATGCCCTTGCGCAGATCGTTGCCATCGATCTCTCGAAGGGGGATTCCGAAAAAGCGCTGAAGCGGATTATGACGCAGATTGAGTCCTCGCCGCGAAATCCGGTTTTCTATAACCTGCTGGCAAAGCTTTATGCGGCTAAAAAAGATTATAGGAAAGCGGAGGAGAGCCATCAAAAGGCAATCGAACTTGATCCGACCTATCTCGCCTCTTATCTCGATCTCGGAAATCTCTATGCTCAAGAGAAGCAGTTTGATCAGGCCATCCAAAAGTTGGATGAGGCGGTCAAGGTCAATCCGAACCTTGCTCAAATTTATATGATACGGGGCGTGATTTATGAGGTGCAGCAGAAGTATGATCGGGCGAAAACCGACTATGAGCGGGCGCTTCAAATCGATCCGCGATTTGTCCCCGCCGCCAATAATCTCGCCTGGCTCTATGCAGAACAGGGTGGCAACATTGATCGTGCGTTGACCCTGGCGCAAATGGCTAAAGAGAAGTATCCGGACGATCCTGCTATCTCCGATACGCTGGGTTGGATTTTCTATAAGAAGAACGCCTTCCTGAAAGCGGTTTCTCTATTGGAGGAGAGCGCCGAGAAACTACCCAAGAATCCGGTTGTTCGTTACCATCTGGGAATGGCATACTACAAGAGCGGTCAGAATGGACTTGCTAAAAAAGAGCTCGCCGAATCATTAAAGCTGGGGAAAGGGTTTCCAGGATCGGATGAAGCGGAGAAAACGCTTAAAGAGTTGTAAAAGCGACTGAAATTAATATAGATTAAATGGAAGAATGTCTGTAAATGGTAACCGATTGAATCGAAGTTTTTCATGCCGGCCGTCGTTCCATAGCAGAATAAAAAATGAATTCGATCATCCAGGCACAGTTCGAACTGTTTCATTAAGGGTGACATTCCTTCAAAGCAGCCATTTTAAATTAACTAAAAATTGATCAGTAAATCAATTTTTTGTTCCAAAACTGAATCGAATAACAATTTTCTTAGTTTAAAAAATGAAAAAGCGTCAAGAAATTGACTTTTTGACCGGATTCATGTTATTTAGGTATATTCCTTAGGATTTTGAGGTGATTTGTTCTATGAAGTCCGGTCAAAAACGACTTGCAGCGCGGCTTAAGAAGCTCAATCCAGATGATCTCGGCATTGACTTTTTTTTCAATGAGATTTTTTCTGCGATTCAGAGGGAAGTCCCATTCCGAGCCGGGTGGTTTTTCCAAACGAATCCTGAAACGTTGCAATTGATACAATCTCCTCTACAAATATGGAACGGAGTCGCCCCCCCCGAAACGAATGGCTCAAATTCCGGCTCAAGTTTATTCCCGCCCGTTCGGCAGCTGCTGCAGCGGGGGACTCTTTGCCTGCGGGGAGGAGAATGGTGGACTCCTTCCAATCGTGCCAGTCATCCCGCTTATCAAACGGTTCTTAAACAAAATCAGCTTCATTTCGCGCTTATTCTTATTCTTTTGGACGGGGAGAAGAAATGCAGGGGGTACATTACTTTTTGGAAAGAGAAGAACAAAGGCGATTTTGATGAAGCCGATCTTGAGACGTTAAGTTTTATTTCGCCGATTATCGGAGCCCAGTTAGAAAGGATACCTGTTCCTCAAAAGAGTTCGATTGTCTCGGAGATCAGCGAGGAAGAACTCCATAAACTGGTTCGCCGGAGGGCGCAGCCCGGGATTCTTATTCTGAATCAGGACGGCCATATTCTTTATGTGAACCACGACGCGAAAAACCTTCTTGACGCGCTCACCGCGAAGAGCCCGTCCCCCTCTCCGCAGCATGGCTCGCTGCCTCAGATCGTCTACCATCTTTATACTCAGTTTAAGGAAACGATCCGTAAAGGCCAAGACGCGATAAAGTCAGAGATGCCAACGGTGAACCGTGTGTGTATCCATGAGGGAATCGTCTTCCTTTTTCGGGGACTCCTTTTACAAAAACAAGGGAGTAACCGAGATACGATGCACATCATGATATTAATCGAGAAGGTGTCCCAGGGGGTTCGGATTGACCAGTTTGTGGAATCGACAAACCTAACCAAGCGTGAACAGGCCGTTGTGCGTCTCCTCCTCGAAGGGAAAACAAATAAAGAGGTTGCGTCCTGCATGAGTATTGGCGAGTACACCGTAAAAGATCACGTCAAGAGAATTATGAAGAAATTGAATGTCACTACTCGTGCCGGTATTGTGGCCAAAATCCTTCATCAACACCTTCCTACCCATTAATATTTAGACTCACCGATTTCAATCGGCACCTTTCCTGCCCTAGAAACGATCAATCCTGAGAGTTTTCTAAGAAGTGAAATAAAGAAGAGGTGATATACTATCTTCAGGTACTGGAGAGATCGATCGAAGAGATCCAATGCGCTGCTGTTTTCTACTGGAGAGGCTTCTCCCCCCCTCTTTTGAGGGGATTGATATTTGGAGGATTATCCCTTAAAGTTAGGAAATTGCATCCGGCAATAAGAAGGGTAGCGATGGTCAGATCGCTACCCTTCTACCTCCCTAAAAAGGTGGTAAGCGCATTTAGAAGGAGGGTATCCCACAGGATGAGAGACACTTTCTCTATATCATCTTTGAGGAATGCCTGTCAAGATTCCCGCCTTCAAAATACTCCTATGAAGTAAGGTTATCAGAAGCGGTGCGTCGAACCCATTGAGATTGAACGTCATCGGTTACGCAATTATTAATTAACCACCCTGTAGGAAAGGCGGGCATGGCGACAGCTATGGCGAGAGCAATGAGCCGGGAACGGAGGGGATCAGAACGGTATGGGCTTCGGACGAAAGTCATCTATGAGCCCTCTGCTGGACTCGATCTTAAGGAGAAGATACACGCTGGAAGGACAATCAATATCAGCAGTGGGGGATTTTGTTTGAAGACGGAAACGCCTCTGTCGCAATCCCAGATCATCCGGGTTAGCATTCCTATCCCTAAGGTGAACGCGACTTCCCCGACATTGGCAGAGGTTTGCTGGGTAGAGGGGCTCAAGAAGCAAAAGGGGTATTGGGTCGGACTTCGATTTCTCCTGTAGAAAAAGGAAAGGGTAGCGATGGCCAGATCGCTACCCTTTAGTTTCCTTAAAAATTGAGCTTCCCATAAGGAAGGGGTATCTCCATCGTGGGGAGACACAGGTTTTGTATATCATGTTGGAAAACCTGTGTCAACCCCTCCCTCATTAGAACAAAATTGGGTGAGGGGCTTTTTATTTCTTGACTGGAGGAAATGTGGCCGTCGGAAAGTATCTGATTATCTTACTAGGATTCATTCTGCTTATGAATGGGGCATGTTCCAATCGTCAAAGAGTGATGCCGCATTCTGAAAACCAAACGGCCAAGATGCAGGATACGGTTATTTCCACTTCTGGGGATTATGTTCTTGGGGCGGAAGATCTCTTAGAGATCCTCGTTTGGAAAAATGAGGCGCTCTCAAGGACGGTTTCCATCCGCCCAGACGGTAAGATTTCGCTCCCGATTATCGGCGATTTACAGGCGGCCGGTTTGACTGCGGCTCAATTACGTGACTCAATCAAAGACCATTTACAGGAATATAAAGAGACGCCCGAAGTTTCTGTCATTGTCCGCGAGGTCAACAGCTTATCGGTTTTTATCCTCGGGGAGGTTGCCCATCCAGGCAAACTTCAGCTTCGCAGTGAGACAACCCTCCTGCAGGCATTGTCTTTATCCGGCGGATTTACCCAGTATGCGGATCCGGATAACATTCTCCTTTTGCGAAGAGAAGGAGGGGGCGAGACTCGGATTCGAGTCCGTTACAAGGATATTGTGAACGGTAGGAATCCGGATGGAAACGTTCTCCTCCATCGGGGGGATACCATTCTGGTTCCATAGAGCTTTCAATTCAGCAGTGAAAACGCGAATCAGTCCTTAATATAGGGTTAAAAATGGAAGAGAAAGGTCAAGATCTTCAACAACTTGTGCGTGATTACCTCGGGATGGTTTGGCGCCAGAAGGTGTGGATTATCCTCCCGCTCATCGCAGGGATTCTGATCTCAGTCATTCTTATTCTGAAACTTCCCAAAGTTTATCGATCCAGTACGCTGATCTTGGTGGAAGCGCAGAAAGTTCCGGAAGAATATGTTAAATCGGCTGTTTCGGGGACGGTGGAAGGTCGTCTCTCGACCATCCAGCAACAGATTATGAGCCGCTCCCTCCTCGAGAAAATCATCCAGAAATTTGATCTCTATCCTGAAGAATCGAAGAAAGTGGCCTCCGAGGAAGTCATTAATCAGATGAGAAATAATATTGAGGTCAAAACAACCGTTGCAAGAAACAACAGTATCGAGGCTTTTTCACTTTCCTTTCAAGGGAAGAATCCGGTGATGGTGATGAATGTGACCAACGAACTGGCGTCTCTCTTCATCGAAGAGAATCTGAAGATCCGCGAGCAGTTGGTCGAGGGAACCACTGAATTTCTCGATAATGAACTGAAGAACTTGAAAGATACGCTCGTGCTGCAGGAGACCCGAATCGGTGAGTTCAAGCGGTCGTATATGGGGGAGCTTCCGCAACAGTTGGAGGCGAACCTTCGGTCGCTTGATCGGATTCAATCTGACCTGCTGGCGACCCAATTGGCCAAGCGCGCGGCGCAGGATCGCAGAACAGTTCTTGAGAAGACGGTCGAATTGACAAAGCAGAGGATTGATGAAGGAGTGAAACAGGGAAGAGGAGGCGATGATGATGCTCTCCTCAGATCGGGGATCTCACTTCCTTCCACGGAAAGGCCCCCCTCTCCTCTGATGCTTAAATTAATTCAGAAGAAAACGGATCTCGCCAATCTGCAGACGGAGTATAAGGAGAACTATCCCGATATCATTATGCTCAAGCGGGAGATTCAAGATCTTGAGGATCAGGTCGCTCAAACGGAGATGAGCGAGATGGGAACCCTTCCACCGGGATTGAGCGGGTCGGTTGAAGGCGATCGGGGAAGAGCGCAGATGAGACGGCCGATCGGCTTTGAGATGGAGAGGGCACATATCGCCGAGCTCCAAAGGCAACTTCAAGCGGTCGACGTGGAGCTGAACTCACTAAAGGATCGTGAGCGCGGTCTTGAAAAGCAGATTCAGACCTATGAGAAGCGGGTTGAAAGCGTGCCGGCCCGTGAGCAGGAACTGGCTGTTTTGGAACGAGATTATGAAAACACCAAGAAAAACTATCAAGCTCTCTTGGATAAGAAGTTAAACGCAAAAATTTCCGAAAATCTTGAGAAGCGGCAAAAGGGAGAACAATTCCGAATTCTCGATTCAGCCAATCTTCCGGAGAGACCCTTCAAGCCGGTGCCGATGCAGATCGGCTTGATTGGGATTGCCGCCGGACTTGGAGTAGGGGTGGGACTTGCGTTTATCCGAGAGAAACTCGATAGCTCCATCCGAAGACCTGAAGAAGTGGAGCGGATTACATCCGTACGGGTCCTTGCCTCTATCCCGGACTTTGACGAAGAATTGAGGCTCACTGAGAAATACTTGAGTAAATCCGGGGTTGATTATGAGAGAACAAATGATGAAAAAAGTCATACCTGATTTTCAGGAAGGAAAGCGGGAAGGCTTGGTAACCCTCACTAGGAGGGCTTCCCTTGCCTCCGACCGGTACCGGATGCTTTTCGCAAAGGTAGATCAGCTCTGCCGCATGCCGGAAAAAAAGATGATCGCCCTGACCAGCTCGGTAAAGGGGGAGGGGAAAACGACGACTTCTTCCAATCTGGCGGTTGTGTGCGCCAGAGATTTCGGGAAGAGGTGCCTTATCGTTGATGGCGATTTTAAGAATCCGACATTAGCAAAACAGTTCGAATTGGGAGACGAGCCCGGCCTGATCGATGTTATCGAAGGGAAAGTGCAGCTTGGGAGTGCATTCAGAAAGGGACCGGTTGAGAATTTGGCCATTCTCCCGATGGGACGCCGATCGGGCAAAGAAAATAACATCTGGACGACGGAGGAAATCAAACATGTTTTGACGGAAGTGCGGGCCTGGTTTGACTACATTTGGATAGATGCCCCGCCGATTCTTCCTCTTTTCGATATGAGTCTCATTTCTGACTCGGTCGATGGCATCCTTGTTGTGGTCCGAGCGGGCGAGGTCCCTGAACAGGTCCTTACCCAGGCAATGAAATCACTCGGTTCTTCAAAAATCATTGGAAGCGTTTTGAACAGGGCCAAAATGGAATGGCCCGCTCAGTATTATGGGTATGGATATTAGTCGGTGTGAAGAGCATTTCAAAGTGCCATTGTGATCTTGGTTTTATAACCATTTCGACCCTTCTCTCTGGTGGATTTAGACTATGATTCGAATTTTTAATCGTTATCTCCCTATTCGGGATACTGTTTACTTCGTCTTGGAAAATGCGCTTATTCTCCTCTTTTTCATGTGGTCTACGACGAGGGGAGGCGGGTGGGCCAATCTGATTTTATTCCCGCTGGTCGTTCAGATCTCTCTCTATTATAATGAACTGCATCCCTCCTTCCCCCGATTTTCGCTGAAAGAATTTTGGGTGAAGCATCTTCAAGCGATCTTGCTTGCCGGGGGAATTCTGTTTGCGATCTATTTGATCACCCCTGGTAGAATCGCATCAGCACGGGGATTCTGGGTACATCTTGCTTTCTTCCCATTTATTTTGATCGGACTTCGTCTCGGCTACCAGGCATTGGCTGCTGTACGCCATTGGGAGACGCCCGTTCTCATCATCGGATCTGGACAAGTTGCCACACTCCTGATGGAAACGCTCATCCGCCACCGGAATCTCGGGTATCGGCCCATTCAGTTCAAATGGGATTTAGGCGCTCCGGATAAGCTGGGAGAGGAATGGGGAAAATTGGGAGATGTTCTTGGTGTGCATCAGGTCCGCAAAGTGGTGATCGCCCTCAGTGATCGGCGCAGACAGCTTCCGGTCGAGGCGCTCCTGAACCTTCGGGTGCAGGGCGTCGAGGTTGTAGAGGGGGTTTCTTTTTATGAGCAGATTTCGGGCAAGATCCTGGTCAGGCCGCTCCGGCCAAGCAGCCTGATCTTTAGCGAGGGATTCAATCGACTGAGAATTATGCGCATCGCGAAGCGCTCTCTTGATATCCTTCTTGCTTCCGTCGGGCTGATTTTTTCAGTTCCGATCTTCTTGATCCTGAGCGTCCTGATCAAGCTCGAATCGAAAGGGCCCGTCTTTTATCGCCAAGAGCGGGTGGGAGAGAAGGGAAGGACATTCATGGTCATTAAATTCCGCTCGATGCGTCAGGATGCGGAGATCGCAACCGGCCCTGTCTGGGCCAGTGAAAATGATCCCCGCGTGACGCGACTAGGAAGGGTGATGCGATTGCTCCGTCTCGATGAGATTCCGCAGATGATCAATGTCCTGAGAGGGGAGATGAGTTTTGTCGGGCCCCGTCCGGAACGGGCCGTTTTCGTCGAACAGCTTCGGAAGAAAATCCCCTATTATGATCTCCGGTTTACCGTCAAACCCGGACTGACCGGCTGGGCCCAGGTCAAATACCAATATGGATCGACCGAGGAGGATGCCCTGGAAAAGCTTCAATATGACCTCTACTACATCAAACATCTCTCTCCTTTTTTTGATCTAACCATTGTCATGGAGACCATTCAAGTTATCTTGGGCGGGAAGGGGGCCCGATGAAGAGGAGCGAGAATCGGAAACCGCGCGTTGGAGGGCGGGGAACGGATTGAGAGTGCCCAATACTCGACTCTTAATCTTTTTCCGGAGAAGATTTTGCGTGTGGGTCCGATGGGTCACACCGATTTTCGTCCTCCTGATCGGACTTCAAGGAAATGCAGAGGGATTCGTTACTTTTTCTCCTTCCCTTGCTCTCTCGGAAAGATACAATGATAATTTTTTCTTCACAGAGGTGGAGGACTTTCGAGAAAGTGATTTCACAACCATGGTCGGCCCGCAATTGACATTGGCCGCTGACGACCGAAATTGGAACCTGTCCGCAAGGTATGAAGGGAGCTTGGAGTTGAATCTTCGCCATCCGGAAGAGAACCAATATGGCCAGACCCTCGCGATGAATCTCCATCTTCCATTTGCTTCAGAGCAGGTCAGGCGGCTTGACCTCCGCATTACAGAGAGCATCGCTTATGTGCCGGAGCTTCCCGCATTTTCCTTTGGATCGAGTAGCTCGGCTCTTCCACGGGAGGCCAACCAGGGCATTCAGGTCGGCCGGACAAACACGTTCAGGAACCGTGCCGGGATCAATCTCGGCTATACGTGGACCCCTCTCTTCAGTACGGCGCTTTCCTATGCCCATCTGATCAATCGATATCAGGGAGGGACCCTGGAAGATTACTTCGTTCATGAAGGCGGTCTGAGCGGGATTTACCAGACTTCGCGACGGATGCAGTGGACGGTCTCTTATTTTACATCCGTCACTGATTATGAGAAGGCCGATTCGATTGCGGTCCACCGTTTTGATCTAGGGGACCTCTACCATATCGACCCCACTTCCACGATGAATGTTGGAACGGGTGTTGCGGTCACTCCGGGAGGGGAGACCCACTGGACAGTGAGCGCAGGGTTAGGGAAGACCGGCCCCTCGGGAAGTCTCTCGTTTCAATACAACAGGGGCATCGGAACCGGAGGGGGGGTGACAACGACGGCCACCCTCAGCCAGAATCTGGTGGCCCAAGTCACGCAGGTTCTGGGGAGGTCCGCTTCCGTCTCTCTTCGTCTCGGCTATGGCATTAATGACGCCCTTTCCGGACCTCCTATAAAGATCACCACCCAGGAGATCGGGGCAGGAATCGAAATGAATCTCCTCTCTTGGCTGAGAGGAGGGGTGAATTATTCCTACTTGAATCAGCAGACGGAAGGAGGGGCGACCGACCAGGATGCTCGGAGGAACCTGGTGATGGTTACCCTGACGGCCACGGCGTTCCCGTTGAGGATGATGCAATGAAGATAGAAATGCGGATGAAGGTCAAAGAGAAAAAAGCGATGTTGAACGCGCTGACGATTGATGTCGAAGATTACTATCAGGTCTCTGGTTTTGAGTCCCACATTCGGTTCGAGCAGTGGCCCAATTATGAGAGCCGCGTGATCGG
>JAHFEM010000396.1 GCA_023248505.1 Nitrospirota bacterium | reverse complement strand
CTCGGATCAAACATAAAGGCGCCATCCCAATCGACCAAGGTCAAGTCATCTTTGGCATACTTCAATCCCGACTGAAGCGTGTTCTGAATCTCTTCCTCATCGAGCTGGATACGCTCATTCTTAAGTATATGGGCAATCCGTTCCCCATAAAGAGTCAGGTAAAGCTCCGGGTCTCCCTGATAATTCGAGATACAATAAATACTATAATCTTCATCAAAATTAGGAAGACATTGATGCTTCACCAGGAATTTTCGACACTCCTGAAGGACCTCTTTCTTAAGCCCAGCCAATTGATCGGATAAAAGATCTTCCAACTCAACCGTCCCCTCGACAATGACAATGTCCGGCAAATAAGCCTTTACTAGAAATGTCACGTCACGACCGAGTATCGTCGTCTTTTCGAGTTTGATGACCTTTTGTTTTGGAATGACGTCCGGATATGCCGGCGAGTGCTTTAAGGTCCTGCTTTCAAAATCCGAGGTGCTCTCCAGGTTGAGGTCTGTCTGACCCACCAGAAAGGTGACCAGCTTTCCAGGCAACGCAACGCCTTTTTCCATGTTGATTTCCATAAGAAATAAGAATATACCCGAGACAATATCAAGTCAACCGGAGCTTGCTTAATTGACAGGCCTATGTTAATTTTATCCGATACTCCATACCCTTATGACAGATGCGATGGAAAAGATTTATCAACCGAAAGAGATCGAGCCGCGTTGGCAAGCCTATTGGCGCGATCACCAAACCTTCAAGGTGGTCGAAGACCGAATCCGCCCCAAGTTCTACTGCCTGGAGATGTTTCCTTACCCCTCCGGACGGATCCACATGGGCCACGTTCGCGTTTATGCCATCGGCGACGTGATCGCCCGCTTCAAGAGAATGCGCGGCTATCAAGTCCTTCATCCGATGGGATGGGATGCTTTTGGGCTGCCGGCCGAGAACGCCGCCATTCAGAAGAAGGTCCACCCGGCCGCCTGGACCGCCCAAAACATCGGCTACATGCGATCCCAACTTCAAAAAATGGGACTCTCTTATGACTGGGACCGTGAAATCACGACCTGTCTCCCTGATTATTATCGTTGGAACCAGTGGTTCTTCGTAAAAATGTATCAAAGGGGGCTCGCCTACCGAAAGCGGGCCTCGGTCAACTGGTGCCCCTCCTGCGCTACGGTCCTCGCCAACGAACAGGTGATTGAGGGACACTGCTGGCGTTGCGATACCGTCGTGATTCAAAAAAATCTGGAACAGTGGTTCTTCCGAATTACGGCTTACGCAGAAGAGCTTCTCGCCGAATGCGACCGGTTGACCGGCTGGCCTCAGCGCGTTCTGGTCATGCAGAAAAATTGGATTGGGAGGAGCTGCGGCGTAGAAATCGCTTTCCCCGTGGCCGATCGATCTGAAAAACTGACTATTTTTACGACCCGTCCCGATACATTGTTCGGTGTGACCTTTATGAGCATCGCGGCGGAACATCCGCTCCTTCCCGCGCTGGTGGCCGGCCGTCCAGAAGAAGCAGATGTTCGGGCTTTTATCGAAAAGGTCAAAGGCCAAGACAAAACGGTTCGGACCGCCCTAAACCAGGAAAAAGAAGGGGTCTTCACCGGCGCCTATGCCGTTCACCCGATCACGGGAGAGAAAATACCGATCTGGGTTGCCAATTTTGTCTTGATGGATTATGGAACCGGGGTCGTCATGGCCGTTCCGGCGCATGATCAACGCGATTTCGAGTTTGCCCAGAAATATCATCTTCCGATCCGGATTGTCATTCAGAATCCATCAGGCACTTTGGCAGAACCGTTGACGGCCGCCTATACCGAAGAGGCCGGCGCGCTGGTGAACTCCGGCTCGTTTAACGGCCTCCCTCCCACCGAGGCCCAAGGTGCGATCGCGCGATTTGTGGAAGAAAAAGGGCTGGGAAAGGAGAAAATAAATTACCGTCTCCGCGATTGGGGGGTCTCACGGCAGCGCTATTGGGGAACTCCGATCCCCATCCTCTACTGTGATCGCTGCGGCATTGTGCCGGTACCGGAATCGGATCTTCCTGTCGTGCTGCCGGAAGATGTTCCTTTCACCGGGAAAGGAGGCTCCCCCCTGGCGGAGAGTCCCTCCTTTCTCAATACGGTGTGCCCAAAATGCGGCGGACCGGCGCAGCGGGAAACCGACACGATGGATACGTTTGTCGATTCATCGTGGTATTTCCTGCGTTATACTTCTCCCCACGAGACATCGGGCCCTGTTCATCCGGAGCAGGTCGATCGTTGGATGCCGGTGGATCAATATATCGGCGGAATCGAACATGCCGTTCTACACCTGCTCTATGCGCGTTTCTTCACGAAGGTCATCCGGGATCTCGGCATCATCAAAATCGGCGAGCCATTCGCCAATCTCCTTACGCAGGGGATGGTCATCAAAGACGGCGCCAAGATGTCCAAATCGAAAGGGAATGTCGTCGATCCCGATCATCTGATCGAGACCTACGGAGCCGATACATCCCGGCTCTTCTCTCTCTTTGCCGCCCCTCCCGAGAAAGATCTGGAGTGGAGCGATGAAGGGGTGCAGGGCGCTTTTCGTTTTCTGCAGCGGGCTTGGCGGATGGTACACGAGTTTTCCAAATCGAGGTCGGAATGGCCGGCTTCGCACGAGCCGATCCATTTCTCCGAAGCGTCTCCCCGGGTCAAGCAACTTCGACGAATGACCCATCGGACGATCAAGCGGGTGACCGAAGATTTCGAAAAGGGATTCCAGTTCAACACCGCCATTGCGGCATTAATGGAGTTTTACAACGCCCTCGCGCGGGACCAATCGATATCGCCCCCGTCCAAAGAGGAAGAGCGCGATCATCAGGCGGCCTATGCTGAAGCGCTTGACCATTTGGTCCTCCTTTTATCCCCCTTCGCGCCGCATTTGTCAGAGTCGCTCTGGGAAGTCTTGGGGCATCCTCCGTCCGTGATGGACATCGCATGGCCCTCTTATGATCCGGCATGGACGGAAGAAGAGGTCGTTGAAGTCGTCGTGCAAGTCAACGGCAAGGTCCGAAGCAAATTCTCCGCCCCGGCGAACACCGACGAGGAAACGCTCAAAGAGCGCGCCGTTTCGGATCCGAAGACACAGGCCTGGGTTGAGGGCCGCCCTATCAAGAAGATCATTGTGGTGAAGGGAAAATTGGTTAACATCGTCGTATGAGAAGGGCGATTCTTCTCCTTCTAGTGAGTCTGGCCGGCTGTGGATACCACAGTGGA
>JAHFEM010000395.1 GCA_023248505.1 Nitrospirota bacterium | reverse complement strand
ATAATGAAAGAATCATCCCGAACCGGCTCTCCGTTCTGATCGGTTTCATCCAACTCATCTCCGATCAGCCGAAGACCTAAAACTTTCACGAAGAAGGTGTTCCATTCGTTGTCGGTCATCTCCTCGCCGTCGGGCCGGAACCAGGCGATGTTTTTGATGTCGGCTCCCCGAATTTTTCCCGAGAAGTATTTTCGCCGACGGAAGAGGGGATGCTCGTGCCGGAGGTGGATCAGCTTCTTCGTGAAATCCAGCAGGGCTCGGTCGCGCCGGCTCCATGTCCAGTGGTGCCAGGAGAGGGGGTTGTCCTGGCAGTAGGTGTTGTTGTTCCCCTGCTGGGTTCGGCCGACCTCGTCTCCGCCGAGAAGCATCGGGACCCCCTGCGACAGGAAAAGGGTCGCCAGGAAGTTTCGCTTCTGCTGCTCGCGAAGCGCGATAATCCCCGGATCGTCGGTCGGCCCCTCCGCCCCGCCGTTCCAACTGTAGTTCTCATTGATCCCGTCCCGGTTCTCCTCTCCGTTTGCGATGTTGTGTTTTTCATTGTAGCTGACCAGATCGTTCAGCGTGAAGCCGTCGTGCGCGGTGATGAAGTTGATGCTCGCATACGGCCGCCGCCCGTTGTGCTGATAGAGGTCGCTGGAGCCGGTGAGCCTCCACCCCATCTCGGAGATGAGGCTGTAGTCCCCTTTCCAGTAGCGGCGGACGGTGTCGCGGTATTTCCCGTTCCACTCGGTCCAGAGGACCGGGAAGTTGCCGACCTGGTAGCCTCCCTCGCCGACGTCCCACGGCTCGGCGATCAGCTTTACCTGGGAGAGGACCGGGTCTTGGTGAATGATGTCGAAGAAGGAGGCGAGCCGGTCGACGTCGTGCAGCTCGCGCGCCAAGGTCGAAGCGAGGTCGAAGCGGAAGCCGTCGACATGCATCTCGTTCACGAAATAGCGAAGGGAGTCCATGATCAACTGCAATGTCCGGGGATGATTCATATTCATGCTGTTCCCGGTGCCGGTGTAATCCATGTAGTAGCGCGGCTGGTCGGCGACGGTTTTGTAATAGGCGAGGTTGTCGATGCCGCGGAACGAGAGGGTCGGCCCGAGATGGTTCCCTTCGGCGGTGTGATTGTAGACGACATCCAAAATCACCTCGATCCCGGCGGCATGGAGCGCCTTGACCATCTGCTTGAACTCCTGAACCTGGCTTCCGCGCTCGTTCGAGGCGGCGTAGCGGAAGTCGGGGGCGAAGAAGCCGATGGTGTTGTAGCCCCAGTAATTCGACAGGCCCTTGTCGATGAGAACCCTGTCATCGACATGGTGATGGATCGGCAGCAGTTCGACCGCCGTGATTCCCAACTCCTTCAGATAGCGGATCGCCGGGTCCGAGGCGAGCCCGGCATAGGTGCCGCGAATCTTCTCATCGACCTCCGGATGCTGCGCCGTGAACCCTTTGACATGAACTTCGTAGATAATCGTTTTGTGCCAGGGGGTCCGAAGCAGACGATCGTTCCCCCAATCGAAGGCGGTGTCGATCACCACGCTTTTCGGGACGGAGGCGCCGTCGTCGCGCTCGTCTTTTTTGAGGTCCTTGTCGGGATCGGCCAACGGGTAGGGGAAGAGAAGATCGCTCCATTGGATGTTGCCGGAGATCGCCTTGGCGTAGGGGTCGATCAAGAGCTTGGCCGGATTAAACCGGTGGCCCTGCTCCGGCTCATACGGCCCGTGAATACGGTATCCATAGAGCTGTCCCGGCCCGATGCCGGGAACGCGGCCGTGCCAGACCTGATCGGTCTGCTCGCGGAGGCGGATGACGGTGGAGGCTTCTTTCGCATAGACATCGTCATAGAGACAGAGCTCGACGCCGGTGGCATTTTCGGAAAAGAGGGCGAAGTTGGTCCCTTCGCCGTCCCAGGTGGCTCCCAAAGGATAGGGGTGGCCGGGACAGAGTTTTATTTTCATGTTTGGGGTTCCTTTCCAGGGTAGCGGGCCGTTCGCATCAGAACGGCATTTTTTGTTTTTTCCCTCTCCCCCCTTGGGGTGGGGGAGGGGGGAATCAAGGTCGTGGGGCCTGCCCCACACCCCGCTGCGGGAACGCTTCTACCCCAAAGAGCAGGCTCTTTCCTCCTCACTTTGATGGATCTCTGAAATTATTATAACGATTTCATTCGAGGCGGTGCAAAGGGAGCGTGGTTGAAGAGGCAGAATGGATCTTGCTTTTTAATGCAGTTTCGTGCAGCATCGTTCCATGAAACTGACTTCGGTGGAATATATCAAAGGGTGTGCTGCGATTGAGGATTGCCCCAAGGAGCATCTGCCGGAGATCGCCATCATCGGGCGATCGAACGTGGGGAAATCTTCGCTGATCAATTTTCTTCTGGGGAGGAGAATCGCCTATGTCTCCTCGACGCCTGGGAAGACGCAGTTGATTCATTTTTTCAAGATCAATCGGAATTTTTATCTCGTCGATCTTCCCGGCTACGGCTATGCCAAGGCGCCGATGTCGGTGCGGATGCAGTGGGGGCCGATGATCGAGACCTATCTGACGAAGCGGAAACAACTGAAGGGGATCGTCTTCCTGATCGACATCCGCCACCCGGACGCTTTCCTCGACCAGGAGATGAAGAAGTGGCTCGACCACTTCGACCTGGAGACCCTTTACGCGGCGACGAAGGCCGATAAGATCGGCCGGGGCCACCGCAAGGAGCATATCGAGGCGGTCAAGGCGTCGTTTGGAATTCCCGATGTGATCGTCACCTCCGCGGAGAGCAAGGAGGGGAAGGACCTGCTTTGGGGGGAGATTGGGCGGGTGGTGCTGGATGAAAAGAAAGATTGATCGATGTCTCGGCGTCGTCCTTGGACCCCGCTCATATCCGAATGAAGTATGGCAAAGCCGTTAAAGCGACCCCCACGATCACCATGATATAGACATTCGATATAAAATAAGGGAAGATCGAGAGCGCCACCCCGGTCAGAAGCGGAACGACCGCCCTTTGCCGTTTTCCATAGATAAAGAAACCCATCCCGATGGCCCCGAACAACATCCCCCAGATGAGTGACGATGTATCCATTCTAGAACTCCCTCCTGTAGTCTCTTCATTATACCGCTCAAATCAAATACGCACCGGGCAGGCCTTTGGTGTCGAGATGTTTGGGGTGAAGCGTCCAGAGTCTTATTTGTCTTCCAGTCGGAATGATTGATCTTAGAGGGGGTAAGACACATTAAAGCGCGTGGCGTTATAGCGGCCTAATAATCTTTT
>JAHFEM010000394.1 GCA_023248505.1 Nitrospirota bacterium | reverse complement strand
TTCTTAAAGGTTTCGGCGGCGGCGTATCGGTCTTTCAATTTCAGATGCGCCAATCCCAAGTTCAAATACCCCACCTTCTCCTGAGGGGAAAGCCGCACTACCTCTTTGAACTCGGCGCGCGCATCCTCATACCGCTGCTGTCTTCCAAAACCGACCCCCTTCAGAAGATGGAGGCGAATCTGAGCCCGCGCCGTCAGCGGCCCCGGTCCCAGCGCAATGAGCCGCTCATAGGTCTCGATCGCCTCCTCCTCGCGGCCTCTTTTCTCGAGAATATCGGCCAGCGGCAAATAGGCGTCATTTTCGGAAGGGTCCAGGGCGATGACCCGATCGAACGCTTTCTCGGCCTCGGGAAGTTCGTTTCGCCGAAGATAGAGCAGGGCGAGATTGAAATAATTGGCCGGATTCTTCGGCTGCAACTCGGCGGCTTGCTTGAAGGCCTCTAAGGCCTCATCCAGCTTTTCCGCCTTCACGGCGATCTTCCCGCGCACCGTCTGCGCGCTGACCGCCGCATTGACCCCGTCGGGATTTTCCGGCTGGATGTCTCGAGCGCTTTCATACGCCCGCTGGGCTTCCTCCAATTTTCCCTGGCGCTCGTAAAGAATGCCGAGATTCAAAAGCGCCCCTTGATGTCCGGGATCGACCTGCAAGGTTCGGGTCAATGCCGCCTCGGCATTTTCGAAATCTCCGCTCCCGAGGTAAAGCTGAGCGATATTGAAGTAGATCGGGGCCGGATCGGGCGAAATCCGGAGCGCCTGCTGAAAGGCCTTTAATGCCTCCTCCGATTTTCCGCGCCGGGCCAGAATGATCCCCTGGAGCAGGGGGATCTTGGCCTGCGCACTCCTCCCGCCGGGACTGCTTGGATTGATTTGGGCCGCGCTGACAAAGGCGCCCAATGCCTCTTCGATTCGATTCCGCCGTTCAAACATATTCCCGAGATGAAGATAGGCATCCTGGTGCTGAGGATTCAGTTCGACCACCTTTCGAAACGCCTCTTCGGCCTTGGCCTCTTGCTTCTTGCGCAGATAAATCAGGCCGATATTATAGTGCGCGGCCGAATCATCGGGCGCGACGGCCGCCGCCTCTTTGAAATAGCGGAGCGCGCTGTCGAAATCCCCCGCTCGGGCCAGGAGAATCCCCTCGATCAACATTTTCTTCAACAGACTGATGCTGACCGCGTCTCCCAGGGGATCGACCTGGATGATCCGATCATAGGTATCGAGCGCCTCCTGCAATCGCTGGGTCTCCTCGTAGAGCCGGGCCAGTTGAAGCAGGGCGGGGGCATAGTTTGGATTCAGGCGGACGGCGCGCTTCAACACCTCCTCCGCCTTTTCAAAGCGATTGAGTTCCAAATAACTCACCCCCAGCCGGAAAAAAATCTCTTCCTGACCGGGAGATCGTCTGGCCATCTCCTCAAACAACCGGATCGCCTCCTCCCACCGTTTCTCCCGCATGAGCCGAATCCCATCCTGCATGTTCCCTCTGAGTCTCGATTCCGGCGCCCGCTCCCTTATTTCCACTTCGGCCGGAGGAGTCTTTTCCGCCTCTGCCGGCGCTTCCTGCGCCCGGACGATGGGAATCCAGAGAAGGGAGAGAATCATTATCAGAAATATCCGCTGTATCATAACGCCTTCTAAAAGAAAATTCTAATCCCGACGGCCGCCTGCCAGCCGCTTAATTCCATTTCGAGGGGGCGGCGAAGATTCCGCTTCGTATCCAGAAAGGTCACCTGGTCCCCGGCACTCGGGAAGGGAGATCCTCCCCCGATGGCCTCGCCGATTGCGTTTTGCTCCAAAAACGTGTGTCGATACGACTTATAGAAAAGAGGCGTCGCATTTCCGAGCCGGTAGTTCGCCGTCAGGTTGATCGCCGCCCACCGGGTAAGATAGTAATCGCCCCCGATCCCCCAGGTGATGAGATAGCCTCCCCGGCTGGTGGCATGGGAGAGGACGTTCCGAAGGAACTGCTGCCCATTCGCTTCGAATATGTAATTGAAATCTTCGGTATAGGTCACCTTCACTTGATTAAAGAACCCGAATTCCAGATAAAGCCGGTATCGCTTCGGCTCATCCACCAAATGGTATCGCCCCCGAAGAGCATACTCGTTGAAAGAAACCCGGGTGGTCCGGTGCGCCGTGAAGGGAACAATCCCGAAATCCTGGAAAAGGATTTCTCCCGACTCAATCGCGGTCGATTCCCCCTCCCAGAAAGTGGTCATCGCCACCAGGGAGAAACTGCGGCGCACACGCCACTCCACCTCGGCCCCGATCAAGGGGCCCCCTTCGATGGGAGGGCTTCCCCCCACCCGCGGGGGGAGCGGCGCGGTCTCGGTCAACAGATGATCGTTGAGGCTCTTCAACAGGGCATCGTTATATCCCGAAAAGACCTCCACATTCCAATCGGATTCCCCCCAGGCCGGCTGAACGGCACCCAGCAAGAGAATGATTAGAAAGAAAACCGGCACGACCCCTCCCATTAAAAACTGTATTTCACTTCAAAAAAGATCCGATCATGACCGACGAAGGTGCTCACAAATTTAAAGAGCCGGTCGCTGGCCGGCGCGGCGATGTCGGGGAGGAAGGACTCCTTGTTGCCGTGAAAAATATCGGCCCCGACCGCCACTTGGAATTGCTCCGTAATCAGATAGGTGACCTTCGGCTTCACCAGCACTTCACGGTTATTGATGAGATAAAGGATAAAGAGCTGTCCCTTGACCGAAGCGCTTCGAAACGACTTCTGGCCGAACAGGCTCAGAAAGGTGTCGTAATTATCCTGGAAGAGGACCGGGTCCCAGCCGAAAACAATCCACTGCGACACGGCGAAGGAGAGATCCGTTCCTTTCAAGGTCGTATCGAGTTCGACGCCCCACCGAACATGATTCCGCTCCAATGCGCCGCCGTAATCGAGCCGGCCGTTTCCATCGAGATCGGCCAGACGCGCCCCAAAATATTTTCCCGTAATATAGGACGCCTCCCCTTTGAGGATGTAGCTTCCCATGTTGAGCACCGTCGAGGTGCCGAAGATATGCATTCGGGTAAAGCGCGGATGGAATACCGGACCGCAATCGGGATCGGTGATCGACTGGTCGATCTGGAGAGAGGTCGGAAGACACTTTGTCGGCGGGGCAAAGAACCGGAATCCGGTGTATTCGCGAAACGGCGTCGGGAACGGATCCCAAACATTGAGGTAGCTGATCGCCAAATCGACTCCTCCGAAGGTTCGGGAGAGCCGCGCTCCATACTCGGAATTCTC
>JAHFEM010000393.1 GCA_023248505.1 Nitrospirota bacterium | reverse complement strand
TGCTGCTGGTCGATCTCTACGCGGTGACCCCGATCGACGGCCGCCGCAGAGAAATCATCTATGATGTCGGGACGCGGGTTCAAGTCACACCGACCTGGGTGCTCGATGCCGGTTTCTTTCATGCGATCCGGGCGGCGGATCTCGACTTTGGCGTGACCTTCGGGTTTTCATATGTTTTTTCCTTCCGGCCGATTTTTCCGAGGGGGGCGTGATGGAGGCAAGAATGAAAGGGTTAACCGTTTTTTACCTGACCGCGTTCCTATTTTGCGGCGTTTCTCCGGCGGAGGCGCGGGTTGAAAAAAGGGAGGCGATCTTTTATTTGCCGGGAAAATATAATTTCGCCACGCAGCGGATCTATCCTGAATTTAACGACATGCTCAATATCATCGACATCGGCCATGGAGCGCTTGCGGAAATCCTCATCACCACGAAAGACGAGGCCAAGGCGATCCGGCTGATTGAGGAAGATCTTTTTAACCAGGTTGCAAGGATGTTTCTGGGCAAACAACCCCGCCCGCGCTTCTCCCCCTCGGAGGAGACCATCGCGCCGGAGGGGGTGAAGCTCGCCTGGCGGGTGAACAAAGCGTTTGATTGGACGCACTATCTTCATCGTCAAGTTTACGATATCCTCTCCGATGACCGCGCGACCGATAAAGATCGGGTGATCCATGAGGCGCTCCATTACTATCTGACCGAACCCGGCCGCATCTTTCCGCTCAGGATCAAATCGATGCGGCTGATGGAAGGGCAGGCCTTCTCCGGCTACTGGAAGGAGAAATTCCCCAAGTTCAACGGCGCGATCTGGGCGTACCACTGGCTGCAGCTGGCGGCGAACGAGGCCCTTCTGGAGCCCGATCCCCAGGCGCGCCGAATGAAGATGGAGACCGCCGTCGATGAATTCAAGAAAATGTTCATCGACCCTTCCCGGCTTCCGAAGCATATGCCGATGGCGCATGAGATCTCGCCGGCCTTCTCCGATCGCTTCCCGGAGATCGCCGCGACCTTCGACAACCTCCATAGCTTTCATGATATCTATATGGACATTTTAACGAACCCCTCCGTTCGGAACAAACGGGACGAGGTCTACCGGCAACTCGACCTGATGCAAGCGCCGAAGGAAGATCTTGAGACCATGCCGCTCCATTCCCTGCCGCCGATCCCGATCCGGGAGCAGCAGCGGCTGCTTCAGATGAGTCCGGAGGAGGCGATGGCGATGATGATGATGTCGACCGAGGAGCAGATGGCTTTCCTCAAAATGTCTCCGGAGGAGCGGCGAGAGAGGACCGAGCGGCGGCAAGGGGAGGGGAGAGAAAATCACCGCGAGATGCAAGACCATCCGGGGATGTGAGGGAGGGCGAATGGCAAGCGCCGGATAAATAAACTATTGACAAGAAGATCGACTGTTGGCACCCTGTCACTGAAATGTCCGGGGCGACTTGGGATCTTCATGGGGATGCGCCGGGAGATTCGGCGCGGTGATCAGACGGCTTGCATAGAGAGGGAAAGATGAAGAAATTGGTATTGGTCCGACATGGCCAGAGCGCTTGGAATAAGGAGAATCGGTTCACCGGATGGACCGATGTCGGATTGTCGGAGAAGGGGATAGAGGAGGCGACCGAAGCGGGACAATGGCTGCGCAAGGAGGGATATCGGTTCGATCTCGCCTATACGTCGGTTTTGAAGCGCGCCATCAAGACGCTCTGGGTCCTTCAAGAGGAGATGGACCTGATGTGGATCCCGGTGCACAAGAGCTGGCGGCTCAACGAGCGACACTACGGCGCGCTGCAAGGGCTGAACAAGGTGGAGACGACCGAGAAATTCGGCGCGGAGCAGGTGAATGTCTGGCGCCGCAGCTTCGATATCCCCCCTCCGCCGCTCACGCCGGACGATCCGCGCTATCCGGGGAACGACCCGCGCTACGCCGATCTGAAGCGGGAGGAAATCCCCCTGACCGAATCGCTCAAGGAAACCATCGCCCGATTTCTGCCTTATTGGCAGGAGACGATCGCGCCGAGGGTGCGGGCAGGGAAGAACGTCCTGATCGTGGCGCACGGCAACAGCCTGCGCGGCTTGGTCAAGTATCTCGACAAGATGTCCGATGAGGAGATCGTCAGCTATAACATCCCGACGGGGATCCCGCTGGTCTATGAGTTAAAGGACGACCTGACTCCCCTCCGCCACTTCTACCTGGGCGACCCGGAGAAGGTCCGGAGGGCGATCGAGGAGGTGGCCGGCCAGACGAAGAAAAAAGGGTAGCGCCGAACGGGAAGGGACTTTGTCCCGTTTAGCCGGAGATTCTGTGAATCTCCTCAAAGATGTTCCCCATCCATCGATAGACGTTATTGACCCGGATCTGCTTGCGCATCTCTTCCATCAAGACTTTTTTGATGGAGGGGGGCATCCCGAGCGACGTTTTAATCGCTTCCGCCAATCCTTCCACATCGTATGGATTGATCAAAAAGGCCCCTTTCATCTCATCGGAGACGCCGGCCAGCTCACTTAAAAGGAGCACCCCGCGTTCATCGACTTGGGAGGCGATGAATTCCTTTGCGACCAGGTTCATCCCATCCGCGAAGGAGCTGATGATGGCCAGATCGGCGGCGCGGTAATAAATCGCCAATGTTTCCGGGGGAATGTAGATCGGCCGATAATCGATCGGTTTCCATCCGTCGAGGCCGTGGCGTTCGTTGATTTCCTGAGCGGTTTTCAGAAGGGTCTCGGCATACGTCCGATAATCGGTCATTTCCGTCCGGCTGGGCGAAGCGATCTGGATGAAGGTGAACTTCTTCTGGAATTGCGGGTAACGGGTGAAGAAGAGATCAATCGCGGTGAAGCGTTCGACGAGGGCCTTGGTGTATTCGAGCCGATCGACGCCGATTCCGACGGCGCCATCTGATCCGAGGCCCAATCGTTTTCGCAATCCCTTCATCTCATCCTCGGCTTGCGGAACGGAGGCGAGACGAATCCAGGCCTCCGTATCAATGCTGATCGGAAAAGCCTTCACCCAAACCGTGCGGCCGCGGTAGGAGATCGATCCCCGTGCGGAGTCGACCGGCAGGTTGAGGATCTGACGGACGCATTCGAGGAATTGTTCCCGGTAGAACGGGGTCTGAAAGCCGATCAGATCGCAGCAGAGAAGCGATTCGAGCAGCTCCTTCCGGCAGGGGGCGACCCGGAAGACATCGTACGACGGCCAAGGGATATGCCAGAAAAGAGAGAGGGTCGCGTTCGGCCGCTGCTCTCTCAAAATC
>JAHFEM010000392.1 GCA_023248505.1 Nitrospirota bacterium | reverse complement strand
AAAGGGTCAAACGGTTCACCACAAAGGGGAGGATCGCCACATCGAATCCCTTGCAATAAGAGGGGAGCGTCTCATAGGGGCGCTTCCCGAGGAGGCGGACGTTTTTTAAACCGGAAACCGGCGAGAGGTCGGTGATGGATGATCCCAGAAGAACGATCGTCCACTGAGGATATTGGAGCGCCATCTTCCGGATCAGGTGGAGATCGATCCAGTCGGCGATGAGCCCGTGAAACCCGATGATCGGGCGCGGCAGCGCCGCCAGTTCCGACGGAACCGCAAGGGCCGGATCGAGCGCCTTCCTGAAGTGGTCGTAATCGACCCCATGCCGGACGAGATGGGTATTCGGGTTCCATCGGCGCTTGTTCTCCTGAAGGGTGCTCGCCGAGACGATCACCAGATCGGCTTTCTTCAGCAACGTTTCCTCCATCTCCTGGATCGCCATCTGAGGAGCATCCGAGAAGGCGGAGAACTCATCGACGCAGTGGTAGATGACCTTGCTCTCGCCGAGCCGCCCGACGACGTCGGCCGAGGAGGGCGCAAAGGTCCAGGTGATCGGTTTTGAAAAACCGAGCCGTTTCAATTGCCTCCGAATCATCCAGGCCAAGAGGTGTTGATTCGGCTTTCGAAATACCATCGAATGGTAGAAGGGAATCATGACCGGCGAGAAGACATAGAGATTCTTCTCCACCTCTTTCACCCCTTGAAAAAATTGGTTCGTCTTTCTGAAGATCCGCCCGAGGTCCTTCCGATTGATCTTCGGGCTCCGGTTTCCGATGGAGTTGACCCAGAGGATTCGGTTCCCCTTCGCCAGCCGTTTCATAATGTGCTTCTTGCTCAACGGATCTCCATCCCAATCGTTCGCAAAGCAGATGATCTCTTTTCCCTGAAGCATGATGAACTCCCATTTTAAGTTCAGATTGCGGGCTGCGGAATTCGGAATAAAAGATGTATAAAGGGTCGTTTAGAATTCCCGCTCCGCACTCGATTTAGAGCACTTTTCTCGCGATCGCCTTGAGCCGCCGCGGCACCGGAAGGCGGAGGGCTTTGAAGGGTCCCCTCGCTCCGACCACCGTCTTTCGCCACATCCGATAGAGCCACTCCCTTCTTTCAAAGGAGGCCTTCTGATCCGGCGTCAGAGACCCGTCCGGGGTGAGGCGCATCCCCTCTTTCTCGGCATAGAACCTTCCGCTTCGAAGACCCGCCATCAGCGATGCCGGGGCCAGCTGCGGCGCCTCGATCCAGACCGCCATTCCGGCGTACTGCGTCTCCCAATGAAAATCAGTGCCGTAAAATCCAAGAACCTCCGGCCGCAGTTCCCTCACCTCCTGCAGGAGTTGGTAGTTCCAGAGCGCCGGGGCGAGCCGGCCGTTGTACTTCGTATTCCAGAGCTCAATGCCGTCGAGGCTTCCCTTCATCGGCGCAATCCGGGACATCAGCGGCGGATAGGGATGGGCCAACACCGCCACCCCGCCCAGGCGGTGGATCGTCTCGATCATTTTGACCGGCTCCTCTTCGCGCTGATACTCATTGATCCCGTAGCCGAGCAGATGAAGACTCCCGCTCTCGAAGGGATAGGCAAACTCAAGACCCGGAACGATGCAGAACCGCTCCTCGGAGAGAGCCCGGCAGCGGGCGGCATACTCCTCCATCCTCTCGGGGTTCATCGTTTCGGCATGATCGCTCATGATCAGACATTGAAACCCCTGCTTCTGAAAGTGCGCTTTCAATTCTTCCAGCGTCAACTCCCCATCGGAGTAGGTGGTGTGGAGGTGAAGCGCGGCCTTAAACCGATTCGGCATGTTTGGTGAGCCTCCTTCTCGCCCTTCTAAAATATCCGGGCGCTTTCGTAAAAGCGAAATAGAGCCATTCGATGAGCCCCGGCGTGGGATCCTCCCATCGGAAGGTATCGTAAACCATCCCCCGCCGATGGGATCTGAGGAACGCAAGAAGGGTCTCTCCCCGTTTCGGAAAGGGGACCGGCCATCCCGGAGGGGCCCCGCGCCAGACGGCAAAAAGATGGCGGCAGTCGCCGAGAAACCATCGGCAGAGCAGATCGGTTTGATACGCCGGAAAATGAGGAAACGGCTTTCCTTGCGCCATCTGCAACAGAAGCCAGGGGAAATCGACCCCCGCGGCGATCGCCAGCGGGAGCGAGTTCCAGAATCGTCCGTTGATCTCCATGAGGACCGGCTCGGAGCGATCCCGGTCCCACTTAAACTCCACCATCGCGACCCCGTGCCACTGCAGCCCTTTGAGAAGCGCCACGGCATGTCTCGTCAGCAGGGGATCGGGGGGAATGCTCCGGCGCAAGGCGCTTCCGGAGCCGGTCGGCCGGACATCGCGGAGCCGCTCGTGCGCGAACAAAACCCGCGGCTCCCCCTGCTCGAAGAGGGCGTAGAGACCGTATCCCCTTCCGGGAACAAACGACTGAATCAGCGGGAAAGGGATCTCCTGGTGGATGCGCCGGACCTTCTCCATCAACTCCTCCGGCCCGAAGGCATACGCCGCTCCCCCTCCCGAAAGCATCCGGTCTCCCTTCCAATAGGAAGACCATCTCGGCTTGACGACCACCGGATAAGAAATCGTCTTTGCCAGGGCCGGCCATTCGAGCAGATCCTCGACAAACCAGGTCTGCGGGATCGGCACCCCTTCCTTCTGAGCGAGGGTGAGGGTCTCGGCTTTGTTACAGGCCCGAAAAATCGCCTCGTGCGAGGGGAGCGGAAGGCGAACATAGGGGAGAAAATAATCCCGATGGGCCGAGATCGGCAGCAGGCATCCTTCGGTCATCGGCAGGAGAAAATCATACCCCCCCTCTTTCATCTCCTGAACCATCCAGGAGATAAAGGCGCTCACGCTCTCCGCCGGGGAGGGATAGACTTTCCGCTGACGGCAATAACGGGAGAATCCCCCCTTCGAGAAGAAAGAGGACTCTCCGACCACCACCTCCACCCCCTTGGCCCCCAGTGAGCGGGCGACAGCCAGGGCATGATTCTGTGCGCCGTCGGTGACAAAGATCTTCATGAGATTTCCATCCACGTAGGGGCGGACCGGCGTGTCCGCCCTTCTGATAGCCCTGTTGAACGGTGGGCGCACACAGGCGCCCCTACAATTGACTTTCTTCCACCGTCGGCACGAACTCGGTCTTGTCCTCTCGACGAAACAATTTCTGCCAGCCGCTCTTCATCCAGCCGAGCCAATCGGCCGCGCCGACCACCTTGCATCGAAAATCAAAGAGGGTGTCGTGATCGTAGACCGGGATT
>JAHFEM010000391.1 GCA_023248505.1 Nitrospirota bacterium | reverse complement strand
CAAGCGACTCCTCTCTCCTGGTCTTATCCGGTCTCAGACTTCTACCTCAACGCCGGCATCGATTGCGGTCCGGAAGAGGTCCTTGACCCTTTGAAAAAAATAGGGTAAATCAGGACGCAGTAGAAACGATCTTTTTTCTCACAGTTCACATGCCTGTACCCATGACCCTCCGCGCCGATCGTTTTAATGATCTCTTTCTCATTTTTTCTTGAAAAAGAAAAATGCGAGAAAGGCATATTTCCTTCAGAAAGGAGCAGATCATGGCCGATCAGCAAACCCCGGAGTGGAAACCGGTTGACTATTTGCCTCTCATCGGGACGATGATCGACACATCACTCAAGGAGAATGAGGGCTTATACCAGACTTTATTGGAAGCGAAGCCGAAACCCCATGTGCTCGACGATCATACTGTTGAACGAATATTGAAAGTCTATGGAGAGCAGAGAGAGGACCACTGGGTGTTCGAAGAGCAAGTCGAACAGTGGAAAAAGATAGAGCTGCCTCCGGCGACATTAATGGAACTGGAGCGGCTGGAGAAGCAACTGATCAAAGGGAAAGAAGTGTTGGATGGAATTTTATCTCTGGCTCATGAATTAAAAAAAGGAACGATCGATACGATCCTAGCCAAGGACGATTTGGAGTTGGCCTTTGAGGTTCTGGAAGGGAAGAGAGTGCTCCCTATCGATCTGCCGTTCGATGGAAATCGTCCCCCCAAGAGGCCGCCGGGCCAACCTCCTGTCGCTTTATCCTCCGACCAGCTACACCTTGCCTCACAGATCGATGGAAAAATCAAGAAACTGCTGAAAGGAGATACGGAGAGAGTGGAGATTCTTAAAGAGATGCACGATTATATGCCGGCTTTTAAACTTCTGCTGGACACTTCCAGCCAGGAGGAGATCGATGAGATATCCCGCCAATTCTTCGGGTTTTTTCATTTTTCGGAGATTTTGGAGGATCTGGCGCACGGGATAGAGTCGGGAGAGATCGAGGTCCCTGACGACATGACCCGCGGCGGAGCCGGGTTTTGATCAAATGAACATGAACGAAGCTTTCGAGTCATCAGCCGGAGGCTGAAATGAACTATTCCGATTTCAAAGAAAACGACGCCTGGGTTATCTTTCGGCTTGATACGCGGGTGAAAGACCAGCCGGTCGATATCTTTCTGTTGATGGACCTGCCGAGCGGGATCATCCTGGGTTTTGAGAGTATCCTAGGACTTACCCTGAATCCCGAAGAGACGCAAAAACTGTTACAAGGGGGGCGTGATCAGAAAGGCCGATGGCCGCGCCGGGTGCTGATCGGGAAAGGGGATCCTTCCGAGAAGACGATTCAAACGGCGTTGTCCTCCTATGGCGTGAAACTCGATTCCGTAGTCAGAGGTCAGCTCGAACCGCTGATCGCTCCGGTGAAGGAGTCTTACGGTCAGCACTTCTATTCTCCCTCTTCCTTTGCATCGGTCGCCCTTCGGGACAACGTGACGGAGGAGGAACGCGAATCGGCGCAGCAATTTATGCCGGACAGTTACGATCCTTGCTCCTGCGGATCGGGGAAAAAGTTCAAGTTTTGTTGCAAGCCGATCATCGGAGAGATCATCTCCGCGATGGCGGCTGCGGAATTGGGTCATTTCACCGAAGCGCTGGACTGGATGAAAAAGGCGGCGGCGATTGCGGGAGAGACCGCCGAGGTCCTCTGCCGATACACTGTCGTTTATAGTTTCACCGACAGGAAGAAGTCCGACGAATATTTGAAAAGGTCTCTTCAAGTGAATCCCAATCATCCCAGAGCCAACTATCTTCGTGGGATTCTTCTCAAGGAAAAAGGGGACTTGAAGGGAGCAGTCCAGGCCTACGAGACCGCGCTTTCGAACTATCCCGCCACCGACAAGTATCATCTCAACGAGGTCCTGGTGAATTTAGGCTCTGCGCATTTTGATTTGGGAAAGATCCGGGAGGCGAAGGCGGCGTGGGAAAAAGCGCTGACGCTTCGATCGTCCGGGAGAACCTGATGGAGTTCATCTATATGAACCCGAGGTTGCCGCCTGCCGAGCGAGAGATGAGCCCGTTTGTCGCCCGGTTCTTTCCTTGAGATATGTAACGTGGGTTCTTTACAGATCCTCACGAAGCGGGGTCGTTTGATCTCATAAAATAGCGAAATACAGAACACGCATGCAAACAATTAAAATTGAAAGAATCGTTCGTTCAAAACGCAAGACAATCGCGTTGGTTGTGACTCACGATGCCACGCTCGTGGTGCGGGCTCCTTTCAATACTTCGCTTGAATGCATCGACAAGATGGTGAGTAGGAAGATCTCCTGGATCAGGAGAAAAATCTCCGAGATAGCCAGCCGGTCAAAACAAACGATCAAGGAATTTGTAAATGGCGAGCGGTTTTTGTATCTGGGAGCGTCCTATCAACTATGCATCGTAGATGATCCTGGCTGCGATATCCTGCTCAACGACATGCTCTGCATTTCAAAAGGTGTTTTACCCAACATCCGAGAAGCCTTGATCACCTGGTACAAATCCGAAGCATTAAAAATAATCACAGAACGGTGTAACTGGTATACCCACCTGACGGGTCACAAGCCTGTTTCCATAAAGATTTCGGATGCCAAAACAAGATGGGGTTCTTGTGGGGCAAAAGGGACCCTTAATTTTAGTTGGCGGCTTATAATGGCGCCTTTGGAGGTGATTGATTTGGTCGTCGTGCATGAAGTTGTCCATTTAGAGCAACAAAATCATTCAAGATTATTTTGGGACAAAGTCAAAAGCATTTTGCCGGATTATGAAACAAGAGACAGATGGCTGAAAGAAAACAACCATTTGATAAACATTCCGTGAGGATTCGGGCTAATCATCCGCTTGAATCCGTAATGCGAACCTCGGCCGGTTCGCTGTTGATCGGCTCCCGTCGATCATCAAGGGACTCGGATCACGTGTAGGGGTGAAAGTCCGGGTGCAGCGCGGAAACAGCCGAGTTCACCGGGGCAGAATAAAGGCAACGCCGGGTGGCTATTTTAAAAAGGTAGCGAATTGCCGAAATGACAAGTGCCACGCGGACTGTGGAAAAATTGTAATTCGCCAGTCACAGATTTTCGAAACTGACAAAAAGCTTAATGGGATTCCAATCAAATAAATTGAAAAGGTTTTAATTTTTGCCCACTTTCTAAGGTAATAATATGCCTTTTCGCCTCGCTCGGTTTGGACACCATCTTTATGAAGAAGAAGCTACCCGACAAATACCAGATCTGGATTGACACAG
>JAHFEM010000390.1 GCA_023248505.1 Nitrospirota bacterium | reverse complement strand
CGCCGTTCGCCTGATTCCCGGCGGAATCGACGCTCACCCGCGTTGTGATCTGAGTGTCCCGATCATACACGAAGATATCGGTGGCGCCGTTCGTGTCGTTGTCGACCAGATTCGAAGCGTCCGACTCGAAGGCAACATAGCGGCCGTCGCCGCTGATCTTCGCTCCCCGGCTTTTCCCATTTCCCTGAACGCCCGCGGCGCCGACACTCACTCGGGTGATCTGCCGCGTCTCCCGATCATAAACGAAAACATCGGTCGTCCCGTTTGTGTCGTTGGAAATCAGATTCGAGGCATCGGACTCGAAAGCGACGTAGCGGCCGTCGCGACTGAGGGCGGAATGGGTGCTGTCTCCGTTCGCCTCTCCTCCGGAGGCGCCGACGCTGACCCGCTCCACAAAACTCGGACGAGGGGCCGGACCGGCGGCAGCGGTGTAGGTGTGATCGATGGCGGCACGGCCGGTTGAGATCGATCCGTCCCCGAAGCTCCATCGGTAAGCGACGATGTTTCCGTCCGGATCGGAAGAGCCGCTGCCGTCAAAATGAACCGCCAGGGGGGCCGTTCCGGAGGTGAGATTGACTGCGATTTTGGCGGTCGGAAATTGGTTCGTCGGAGCGCCGGAGGCCGCCGAAGCGGAGAAGTTGTCGAAGTAGACAGAATTCGCGAGCGTGTTAAAGGTGCGAAGTCCCGCATACCTCCCCGCGGTGAGGGAAGGATCGGAGAGGGAGAGAACCGGGCTGTCTCCGAAGAAGAGCTATAGGGCGCTTCCTTGAACCACCAGGCGAATCCGATAAAACGTGTTGTACTGCAACGATCGGCCGACCGATCCGAGCAGCGTGGTGGTCCCTCCGACCGTTTTGAAAAGGGCGATGTTCTGTCGCCCCACATCCAGCCGCGCCCGATAGAAGTCGCTCTCCGACGACCAACGGGCCATCACGGCGCAACTGTTCCCATGATCCGCCGCCCCGCCCGGCAGAACGATCTTGCAGTCGGCCGACACATCCTGGTCGGGGCCGACCGCGACGTTGGCCGCCGCCGCGATCGGAAGATTCCTTGCGGTCACGTTCCGGAGCTGGTTGCCGAAGATCTCCAGATCGGCGATATACTCATTCCAGTTCAGCCCCACATTCGTGGAATTGGGCCGATCGAAGTGATCGCTGAAGGCCGTGGCGCCCCCCGCGCGGACGGTCATTTGCATCTGCGCCGAACCCGGCGCCCCCTGGTTGTCGATGACGGTCAGGGTCGCCGTGAAATTCCCCGGCGCCGAATAAGTGTGATCGATCTGCGCTCCCCGGCCGGCCGCGCTTCCGTCCCCGAAGTCCCAGGTGTATGAGGCGATCGTTCCGTCCGGATCGGAAGAGGCCGAACCGTCGAAATGGACCGCCAGCGGCGTCGTGCCGGAGGCCGGCTGAGCGGAGAGTTGGGCAAGGGGGGGCTGATTGGCGTCGGTCAGAGAGGAGACGGTGAACCGATCGTACTGGACGCCGCTGTTGTAATTCTCGATTCCCGGAATGCCCGACGTGAGCCGAGAAGCCGAGCTGTCGGAATGGCTGAAGAGCAGGCCGCCATTGAGCGAGACCTCCAGCGTCACCGGACTGCTTCCCGAGACTTTTAATCTGAGGGTGTATGCCGTCCCCGCCACAATCCCCGCCGAAGCCGATTTCAGCAGCGTCCAGGCGAAGGCATTCCTCCGGTAGAGATGGACCGCTCCATTCCCAGCAATTTGTGCGGCATACAGATCGGAACTCAGACTGCTCGGATTGGCTCGCGCGATGATCCCGGAATAGAGCGAGCCGGCCGGGATCATCAGGACCGATTCAACCGAATAATCATTTGTCCCCAGGCTCGGCACAATCCCTGCGTAGTTGGCGGTCCCCGACGAGACGGCGGAAGCGCCGTCGGTCGTGTAGCTTCCTGCAGAGATTTTCCAACTCGGCCCCAACCCCGTCGACCGGTTGAAGTCATCGTTAAAGAGAATGGCCGCCTGGGCGAGGGAAACCCCGCCGATCCAGAAGAAGAAAACCGTCAGACCGAAATAAGAGAGCCGGCGCATGGGAACCTCCTAAAATGGCATGCAAGGTCGATGCTGATTGAACGAGGGTCATCCTCGAAACATCGAGACAGGCCGACCAAGCCCTCGGGTTGCAACTTAGTTGCAAGAAGATTCAAGGTGAAGTGAAAACGAACGGTCGGCGTCAGCGAACCGAAGTAATTCGAAAAGTCGGGGAGGACCGCATACTTATGGAGATCAAAGGCCGGCATTTCGAGTTAACTCGCAGGGATGAGCAGACCCATCGGGGGTTTATAAAAGCAAGAAAAAGGCCTTATAGGAATACAAGGGGGAGACGGGCTCATGGAAAAATAAGGAGGGCAGGACGATCAGGGGCCGGGGGTAATCGCTTCTTTGTAGGACCGGCGGCAGTGGCGGCAGGTGACCACGTCGTAGTCGGCGCCGGTCGCCAGGTGGCAGCGGAAATCAAACGCCGCCCCCACCCCGCCGCAGAAGGGACATCGGGATTCAAGCACATGCCGCTCTTCGGGCGGCTCCATCGCTTCAATCCCTTCGATCACGACCGGAGGAATGACCACGACCCGCATCTTCAAGTTGCAGCGCCGGCAAACGGCTTCGAAGTGCTCTTCCTCGGGGTTTCCTTCCACGCGCTCGACTTGAAACTTGGCGTCGCTGCAGGCGGGACACGAGACCTGATTTAATTTCTTTTGAATCTCAAATGGAACGATCGGATTCCTCTTATTCGATTTGGTGGACTTTAATCAAATCATTGATCGTCAGACCGACCCAGGGCGATTTCGAGACCATCACCAGCAGATCGCCCCGCCTGACCTCTTTGCTCACGGTGACGGCGCGAACGAACTCTTTGAAAATCTCGTCGCTGTTCTTCAGCAGCGGCATTCGACGCGGCGTGACCCCCCAGTAGAGGCTCATCCGGCGCTCGATCTCGGGGTGAGGGGTAAAAGCATAAATCGGATTCGTCGGCCGATATTTGGAGAGACGAAGGGCCGCCCCTCCCGTCAGGGTAGAGGTCACAATCGCCTTGGCGTTCATCTGCCAGGCCAGCTGGCAGGTCGCGGAGCTGACCGCGCGCGCCACGGAAAGCCCTTGCTGAAGCCGGCGGTCCATCAGCGGCGCCCGTCCCTCGGCGGCAACGATAATGCGGGCCATCGTCTCGACCGCCTCCACCGGGTAGTTTCCGGAGGCGGTCTCCGCCGAGAGCATCACGGCGTCGGTCCCGTCGATAATCGCATTGGCC
>JAHFEM010000037.1 GCA_023248505.1 Nitrospirota bacterium | reverse complement strand
TGTAGGCTTTAAGCGAAGACGCCCATGGAATCTCCAGCGTTTCCCGAAATCCGATCAGAAACCCGGAAGCAACCGGAAGCGGCCCTTGATAAACAGTGCCGATCCAGCTGGTGTCCGGAAATGTCTCCAGGATATTCTTAAAAAACACCTTGGGATAAACGGGTGTCCCGAGGTCGCGCATATTCTCAGAGAAGACCGCATAGAAACTGTCGAGCTCTTCTATTTTACCGATTTTGGAGACCATCCCATCTTTCGTCGGCCTCCGAATTTGACTTCTGAGCTTGGCATCGAACGTCTTAAAAAGTTCATCGCCGCTGGATGGAAGGGTAAGCCGCATCGATACTTTCGCGGTTTTGTAGGGAAGATCGGCATTCAAAAGGGCATCATGCCTCAATTCGATATGGGATATCCCTTCTTTCTTGGCCCATTGGATGGCCTCTTCCAACAAAGCGGCCTTTATGGAATCATCTTCGGCGCAGATGCCGCCATAATTAAAATAGGGAAGCGAGACCATAAAACTTCCGAAAAGAAAGCTTTTGAGGTGAACGGCAGGAAGAACCCCTCGGATATTTCCTAACCGATCCTCCGCATGCCAGTAGTACGTTCTCTGGCCGAAACTCTTTTCAACCACCCGCTTCCAACCGATCTGGTGATAAAGGGTTGCTGTCGGGGCGCTTTTTACATAATCTTCCCATCGGGCGAGATCTTTAGGTTGGTACAGAGCAATCTTCATCGACTCTGTCTCACCAGAATCTTAGCCATGGATTTAAAAAATCGGACGGCCAACCAAACCATCAGAGGCAATCTTCGTTTATAAAAAAAGAAGCCAAGCGAGCGATCTCCCTTGTCGGCCCAGTGAAACTTGTATTCTTCGTATCCTTTGAGAAAATTATATTCGGATAACCCTTCCGCGACGGCCTTTTCAATCGATAATCCAACGACGATATTTCCAATACTGATGTTTTTATTAAACGAGTGGTCCACCGCCATCAGATACATCAAGAGACTCTCCCCGCACCGTAAATGCAGAAGTCCCGCGATGTTTTTCCCATTTACACTCAAAAGATCAAGCCGAACCTTGTCCTCCCCTTGGAAATGGAGGAAAAGCTTCTCAAGGAAAAGAAGGAGCTCGTCTGCATTGTTCCACCGCTGCCGGTAAAGCTCCCCGAAATCCTTAAGCGCTTGTCCGGCCTTCTCCAATTTAAAGGAGTCATGGCGGACCACCCCTTCTCGTTCCAGAATCCTTATGTGCCTTAAGTATTGTTGTCTCCGGTTGGGAGACAACCGCGCCAGGAAATCTTCGCGGGTTTTTGGAATAGCGAGGGAAGGGCAAAAGGCCCCCGCTTCCACTTCCATATACTTTCCGTCCTCCCGCATCTGCTCCATGAAATGAAGAAGGAATAAGGACTCCGAAGGAATATCCAAAAATCCGAAGCAATCCCATTGAGACGAGGCCTCGCCAAAAAGGAAACGATAAATAGACCGGGCGACTTCTTTCTCTTTTCCCTTTTTTGCGAAAACGTCCAGATAGTCTGACCCCGCTTCCGGCGTCCCGAGAAATTCGATTTGCCTCATCGAAAATCCGCTGAATCGCACTTTACGTATACACCAGGGAGCGATGCCAATGAGGGTATCCTCATTGTAAACAGTTAAAATATAGAGCGCACGGTCTGCTTTAACGAAGCATTCAGCCCAGGAGTAGAGCCATTCCCATGCGAGAAAGACTCGATCCGATCCCGACCGATGAAGAAGATCGTCCCACTCCTTGGAAAGCGCCTGCCACTGTTCCATCGAAGTGACGATATTTATATTTATTTTATTGTCATGACTCATTGCGGAAGGAATTGGGGAAGCAGAGGTCTGATGGCGTCTATAAAGGCTTCACTGTGAGCCATTCGTTCCACAAGATCCTCTTGGTGAGAAAAATCAGCTGTCACCATAATGACAGCGCCATCGGTTCTCCCTCTTAGCAAAGATTCGACCGTCATCTCTTTCTTTGCCTGATACCAATCGGCCACGGATCGCCCGTATAAATTATACCAAAAAAGGGTCATCTTCTTTGGGTCTCCTTCCTCGATCACCCGGTTCACCTCGATTGCGTTGTGGCCGTTGACCTCTATTTTTATTTTTTCCGCCTCGCGATGAAGTTCAGAGACTTTATAATTGATCAGTTTTTTTCCCTGATCCTGGAATTCATAATATCCGATATATAAACGAATCGACTCTCCGGTCACGGTTTGATAGCTTCTTGAAAGCTCTTGATCCACTCCAAAGTTGCGATAGAAAGAATAATCCGGCGGCGATTCTCTTCCGGCCCATTCCCCGATCTGCATGGGGAAATGCTCCAGCGTCATCTTCAATGGAACGGATGACCGTTGGTAGAAATGAAGGTAGCTCCCCATCAAGAGCAAGATTGCGGAAAGGGTGAGCCCGAGATAGGCCAGCTCATTCTTTTTTACAGCCGGCCTCGGCATTTCCGGATTCGGCGCCTTGTCTGATAATGCCGGCGCGGAGGGCTTAGACAGAACCCATACCCCCCCAAAAAGCGCCACGTAGCCGATCATGGAAACGGAAAGTCCTTGCAAGACATGGAAAGGGCCGTGAAGATCTCCTCCGATACCGTAGTAAGAAAGCGTTCCTATCAGGGCGACCCGAATGGCATTGCTGAAGGCAGCAACAGCGACAGCAAACCCAAGAAGAAGCGTCCTTCTCCACCATCCGCTGAGGAAAAGATAGGCCATCGGGATTCCGATGGCGATCACCGCAATCAGATAATTGACCCCGCTACAGACATCGGCGACCTCCAGGATGATATTCGGCAATTCGATGTAAATGCCCTGACGGTATGCAGGAATGCCGATGAAGTGGAGAAGCTTCACCCCAAGATTCGCCGAAAAAAGCTGGAAGGGGAGATGAAGCCGATCCGTAATCGCTCCCCAAACGGGAATCATAAAAATAAGATAGGCGATTGGGAACAAGAGAGGATAAAGGAGCCCCCTCCCCAGCATCAGGAGGACCGCCCCCGCCAGAGTAATGATCAGCGAGAGCTCTTCAAGTAGGCTCGTCCTGCTGGCTTGTCCGACGACAAGCATCGATAAGCCGGCCAATAATAAAAGAAGCCCCTTCAAAAATTCCGGAGCCGGCGCAATCTCGGTTAGCTTCTCTCTTTGGATCCAAATCAGATAAAGGCTGATACAGGGGATGAGGAAGCCATACGAATAGACGTCGTTGGTCCACCACAGGCGCGCCAAGGTCATAAATACCTTGGCATAGCAAAAGACCAGAGCAAATAATAGAAGACCGGCCAAACTTAGAGCCTGCTTACCAATTAAAGAATTCTCCTTCAGAGGTGTGAGTGTAATTGATTTTTCCGAAAGTTTCATAATGTGATCGCTGACCGATGATCGTCTGCGTCGTCAGGTTAAACCTCGCCGACCTCTTCGATCAATAATGGTTTAAAATGGAGATAGCGCGTAGCGCTCCTTTTGGCGTCGATATCCCGATAAACACGGTCTACCTGCTGGGGGGTTAAGCCGACTTCCCCCGCAACCTCGGCCGTGGGAATCCCCGCGTTCTTTGCATACAGGCAGAGATCCATTTTATCGTAGGGAAGCGAGAAATAAAATTCTTCCTGTGTTTGCGCAAGAGAATAGGTATCGGTCGTCGGCGGACGCTGTAGAACTTCAGAAGGAATGCCCAAATAAGCCGCCAACTGATAGACCTGCGTTTTATAAAGATGAGCGATCGGTTTAATATCCGCAGCCCCGTCTCCGTTCTTCACAAAAAAACCTTGGTCATATTCCAGACGATTCGGGGTCCCCGCAACAGCATACTGCAGCCGATCTGCGTGGTAATATTCGTAAAACTTTCTAGCGCGCTGTTTCATATTGGTCGCGGCAACGATACCGAGATAGGACTTCACATTTAAACGAACCGTGGTCCTGACCCCTTTATCCGATTCCACGACCAAGTGGAAGAAATTAAAACCGTCTTGCTCAAGAATGTTGGCCAAGGCAATTTTAGATTTATACCCCTTCCCGTACTCGGGCACTTGCGCGCGAATCGCTTCGTCTCTTCTTTTGTAGCATCCCGCTACTTCGAGAAGCGGCCCGATATCTTCTATCACGCTATCGACTCCGAGAGAGTCGGAGATAAGACGTCCGAGTCTCATACTATCATCAGAAGAGTCCAATTCCGGCATGAATAACCCCAGGACACGCTCTCGCCCCAACGCCCTGACGCAAAGGGCCGCGGTCACACTGCTGTCGATGCCGCCCGAAAGACCGAGGACCGCCCCTTTCCGTTTTAATTGGCGGAAGACTTGCTCTCGCAAGACCTCCTCGATTTTATGAGAGACCTCAGCGGCATTTATATTTAAAACATCCTTGGAAAACTTCTTCATCGACTTTACTCCTGATGGGTCGGCCGTTCCGGGCACTTAAATACAAGAAGATTGAACTCTCGAAGTTCCTGTCGCAACGATATCCGATATCGGCAGAGACACCGCTGACGCCTGAAGGCGATCGGTCCCGCTTCGGTCTTTATAAACCACGGTAGCCTGGTTCGGCCGGAGATCGATCGTTTGGGAAACGGCTTCTTCTAATCTCATTTTACGAATCCCGCCCCTGCCCCCGGTTTTTTTTGAACGAAATTGATGAGTCCACGAATCGTATCAAAGTTTTCCGGAATAATCTCCTCGTCATTGACGGTGATGCCGAAAGACTCTTCGACAAAAGAAACCAGATGAACAACCCCCGTAGAGTCAATGATCCCTTTTTCCAAAAGTGAATCCTGATCGCTTAATACGGTGGATGTGTCCCCAAAGAGAAAGTTGCTTGTGATGAATTCCCGTATTTTTTTTTCGATTGAGTTTCCCAACGGAGCTCCCATTCTTATTTATATTCTCATTTCATTATCGAAAAGAGAGCAAAGGGTCGCCCCTCCCTCTCTGCTTATTTCCATCGCCCCCAGAGCGGCGACGATTGGGATTAAATCGAGGGAGATCAATCTCTTTCCCCTCCCCCGGCGGACAGTTCCCGCTTACTGATCTTTCCTGTGGAGGTCTTGGGCAGAGCCTCACGGATCTCCAGGAACTTAGGCACCATGAAGTCCTCAAGGTGCCGCGCACAATGACGGAGCACATCCTGCTGCGTCAGGCGAGCCCCTTCAGCAAACACCACCACCGCCTTGATCGCCTCCCCTAAAATTTCGTCTCGTACACCGACAACGGCGGCTTCCACAATTTCCGGCAGAGCATAGAGAACGGCCTCGACCTCTTTGGGACTCACTTTCTCCCCGCGTGTCTTGATGATGTCGTCCTTGCGCCCCACGAAGTAAAGGAACCCTTCCTCATCCATCTTGAAGAGATCCCCTGAGTAGAGGACCTTCTCTCCCGCAATGGGACCCGGTCTTAAGGCTTTATTGGTCTCCTCCGGTCGCTCCCAATAACCTCTCATGACATGATAGCCGCGAACCACCAACTCCCCGATGACGCCCGGCCCAACCCGGTCTCCCGCTTCGTTTACGATGTAGACCTCCGTGTTTGGAATCGCCTTTCCAACCGACGTCGGCCGAATCTCTAACTGATCCGGAGGGAGATAAGAGACGCGTTTGCATTCCGTCAGACCATACATAGAATAAATCTTCGTCTTCGGAAAAAGCTCGCGAAGTTTCGTAATGTGGGCGGGCGGCAACGCGGCGGCGGTATTGGTCATGTAACGAAGCGACGTGAAACGGTCCGGAGTCAAGCCCTTCATCTGAAGAAGAATCGCCACCATCGTCGGGACGATTGGAAATCCGGTGGCTTTTTCACGAATGAGTTTTTCGACGATGACCTGGGGATACGCGTACGACCTTTCCAGGAGAACCGTGGCGCCGACTTTGATACCCATTAAAACCTGATATAAACCGTAATCGAAAGACAAAGGAAGCGCGGTGAGGATAATATCCTCAGCGGTATTTTCCAGATATCTCGTGATGGACGTGGCGGCCGTGACCATATTCAAGTGGGTCATCATCACCCCCTTCGGGAACCCGGTGGAACCGGAGGTGTAAATGATGGTGGCCAGATCGGCATCAATCCCCTCCTTGGGTGGGCGAAGATCCGATTGTGACTCGACCGCCTCTTTCCAACCGAGCGTCTTAAGACAACCGGTCTCCTCCTTAGAGGAGGCCAGGTCGGTCAACACCAAAAAGCGGAGGGACGGGACTCGAGCTCCTATCCCTGAAAAGATCTCCCCATGCTTTGAATGGGAGATCAGACTGACGGCTCTGCAATCATTGAGGATATAAGTGAGCTTATCCCCCTTCGTCTTGGGGTTGACCATCAAGAAAACCGCCCCCAACCTGAGGACGCCGAAGACAGAGACCACCGCCTCAACAGAGTTATCAAGGAAGATTGCAACCCTGTCTCCTCTTCGGACGCCTTCTTTTTTGAGGGCGTTTGCAACGCGGTTGCTGAGCCGATCGATCTCTGCAAAAGTAAACCGTCCCTCTTGAGATGCAAGGGCGACCTTGTTGGGAAGGCGGAGGGCGGACTGTTCTAAAAACTCCTCAACTTGCATTAAAGGTTCTCCTTTGTTTCTACTTGTAATACGGCCTCGGCCTTGGGCACTATTTTCCCTTTTACGAATTGCTGATGTAATAATTGCAGGGATAAAGCCCCCACCAGCGCCATTCCATCCTTCGTCCCCATCCCCTCCCGACGAAGACATTTGGCGAGAAGCGCGTTGATCGGCCGAGCCGACAAGAGACCGGCGTCATCAAGTCTTTCCTCGGAGAGCGCCTCCTGCACATAGTCGAAACTCTTTCCTTCCGGGAAAAAAGCGGCATAGTCCGGGGCGCGATAGGGTTGTTTCTCTCTGTTCAAAATGGCAGACGGCAGCAGACCCTCCGCCCCTTGACGCAGAATATGTTTCTCTCTCAATCTTTTTAACTTTAAATTCGGTGGAATGCTCGCCGCAAATTCTACCACACGATGATCTAAAAATGGAAAACGGCCCTCAATGGAGTTCGCCATCGCCATCCGGTCTCCCTGGGAAGAAAGAATATATCCGGGAAGGAGGTAAATCGATTCAAGATACTGCGCTTGCGAGAGCGGATGCCATGTCGAGAACTCCGACGGCAGTTGGTCGCGAAGCTCCGCAATAGGGTCGTATCCTTTTAATTTTTCCCGCATTCCCTCCGAATAGAGTCTTTTTAAAGGAGTCGTCACCCGCCAACGGGGAAGGTGCGAGTAAAAGGGATCATTCGTTTCCTCCAGGCCTTGGCCAAAGAATGCGGCAAGATAAGCGGATGCTTGTCCCTTCATGTCGGAAAGGTACGGATAAAGACGCCGCAGCAGGAGCGGGCGCATCCGAGACCGAGGCGCCTGAGCCCAAAACCGCCTCACCTTGGCCTCCTTGAAGATGTCGTAGCCGGCCAAGACCTCATCGGCCCCTTCCCCGGTCAGGACGACTTTGATCCCTGCTTCGCGTACCCCTTTTGCCAAAAGCATCAATGGAACCGGAGCCGTCCGAATCACGGGCCGCTCCATATGCCGGATCGCCTCGGGAAAAGCTTCACCGATCTCGGCGCTGCGGCAGAGAAAGGCATGATGCTCCGTGCCAAGGTGGCCGACGACGATCGATTGAAAGGAGGTCTCGTCAAATGCTTCCGCCTCGAAACCGATCGAGAAGGTCTTCAAGTGGTCATCAATCCGGCGGCGGGAGAGCGCGGTGATCACTGACGAGTCGAGCCCTCCGCTTAAGTAGGCCCCGACCGGAACATCGGCGCGAAGTCGGATCTGAACCGCTTCATCAAGAAGGTTCATCAACTGGTCGGTATACCATTTTTCAGGGCGGGGATCTGAGGCCCGAGACGTTTCCATCGCTGGAAACTCCAGCTTCCAGTAGCGATTGATCCGCGATCCCTTCTCGCTCACCGTCATCGTATGTCCGGGCGGCAGCTCATTGACTCCGACAAAACCTGTTCGCGGAGGGAGGGGGGCCCAGAATGTAAAGACTTGGTCGATGGCGAACGGATCGAGCTCCCGCGGAAAGGTCGGATCTTCAAAGAGGGCTTTGATCTCCGAACCGAAGAGAAATCGTCCATTCCGCATCGCATAAAAAAGGGGGCGGACCCCCATTCGATCTCTCGCCAGGAAGAGTTCCCGTCGATGCCCATCCCATAAGGCAAAGGCGAACTGTCCGTTAAATTCCCGGACGCATCCCTCTCCCATTTCCTCGTAAGCATGAAGAATCACCTCGGTATCCGAGTGGGTCTTAAAGGTATGCCCCTTCTGGATCAGTGTCGATCGAAGCTCTGGATGGTTATAGATCTCCCCGTTGAATACCACCCAGATCGAACCATCCTCGTTGCACATCGGTTGATGCCCGCCGGAAAGATCGACGATGCTAAGGCGCGTATGTCCCAGCCCGATGTCCTGAGAGAGGTATATCCCCGAATCATCCGGACCGCGATGGTGGAGCGTTCGGACCATTCGGCTTAAGAGGGTCCGATCAACGGGCGCCTTCGTTTTTATATTCCAAAGTCCGGCGATGCCGCACATGGATTTCTCCGCTCAATCAAAAAGGATAAAAAGAATCTCTTTGTATGGTTCGCTCTGCGAACGATGTGGGCGGTGGCTTCGCCCATTGCAATCTGCACATTCACGCGTCTCACCCGACGGCAAGCTGCGGAGGATGTGTTCATACGAACAAGCGCGAAGCGCCTCTGCCTATATCGTGAGCGGAAGCGAACCCTGCGACGCGCGATACGGGTTCAAGCCGACCAACCAAGTGTATCACCGATTTTCAACTTGGGCATTCTGTCGGATAACCGTCTCGATCGATCGATGGCCGTTCAAAATCGCCTGCCTCAGGGTCCGAAGGGGGACAAACTTGAAATCTTGGAGCAGCCGGCGGAGACGAGATTCCGTCTTATCGAGATTCACGTAATGCCGGAAACGAGAAAGACGGCTCCCATCGATTCTCGGCTGGCCCGGATCAATCTCCCAAGGATGAAGATAGACAATGGCCGACCCCTGCTCTTGCTCATTGATCCGGCGGATCCCCCAACGGATGAATGAATACGGGAAAAGCCTTAAATATCCCCCTCCGGCGACCGGGACGTTTCGCCCAAAAAGTTGGACGGTCGATAAGGGAAACTCCAAGAGCTTCCGTCCTTCCGAGAGAGGATGAAAATAAGGAAAGCGGGATGCACCCGGGATCCCATAACGGTCGTGGTGAATCGGGAAGATACTCGAATCGTACTCAAATCCGAGCTCGTGCAAGATATCGAGACTCCAGAGGGTCTCCTGAATGATCGAGTAGCTCGGCGCGCGATAACCGAGGACCGGCGCGCCGCAAAGGTCTTCCAAAATCGCTTTAGACCGTTCGGTGTCCTGCCGAAATTCTTCCCGGCTCATATTGTAGAGGAGGCGATGCCGGTAACCATGTGAGGCGATCTCATGTCCCTCCTTATGAATGGCAAGGACCACCTGGGGATAACGCTCTGCAATCCAGCCGAGAACGAAAAACGTCGCCTTGACCT
>JAHFEM010000389.1 GCA_023248505.1 Nitrospirota bacterium | reverse complement strand
AAAAAGAGGATGGCGTTCACGATGTCCTGGGGCGAGCCCGTTTTCCGGAGGGGCGTTTCACGAAGGACTTCTTCCCGCTCGATCGGGTCGAGATCTTCGGGAAGGAGGATGGGGCCCGGGGCGATGGCGTTCACCTCGACCTTCGGGGCCAAGGTCTTGGCGAGGCCCTTCGTCATCGCGATGACTCCCGCCTTTGAAATGCAGTAGGGGAGATAATCGACATACGGCCGAAAGCCCGACCAGTCGGCGAAATTGATGATCTTCCCTCCCTCCTTCTGCATCGCCTTCGCGGCGGCCTGCGCGCAGAAAAAGCTTCCCTTTAAATTCGAACCGAGTGTTAGATCCCAGTCTTTTTCAGTCACCTCAAAGAGCGGGGTCTTGAAGAAGACCGCCGCATTGTTGATCAGGACGTCGAGGCGGCCGAAGACCTTGACCGTCTCCCGGACGATCCTCTCGCAGTCGCGCGGTTTGGCGAGATCTCCCTGAATCGAATGAGCCGCGCCGCCCCGCTTTTCAATCTCTTTCACGATCGTCTGGGCTTCTTTCTTGGAGCGGTTGTAGTGGATGGAGACCCGCGCCCCGCGCTCGGCGAGGGCCAGGGCGATCGATCGGCCGACCCGCCGGCCGGCGCCGGTAATGAGGACGGTCTTCCCTTTTAGTTTCATTCGCGCATTGCTCCCGTTTGGACAATTTCGCTATGATAGTATGCAGGACGAAAAAGATCAAGGAGGGATCGCGCATCCCCCGCCGCGCTCCCTCGCGCGAGTGTCAACTTTTCCGTCGGTCTTCGACAGTGTTGTGGCAGAAAAAATCGATCAAACATCACTTCGGAATTGCTTTGATCGAATCACTTTGTTAGAATCGAACTTCTATTTTAGAAGACCAGGCTGGTATGAAGGGCAAGAGAGAAAAAGAGAAGGAAGGAAAGGTGCTCGCCTTGGTCAGCGGCGGGATCGACAGCGCCGTGCTGGTCTCGGAGTTGTCGGCGGAATATGCGTCGGTGATTCCCTTCTACATCCGGAACGGATTTGCCTGGGAAAAAGTCGAGCTGCACTGGCTTCGGCGTTATCTGAAAAAGATCGCTTCCAAGACCCTCGCCCCGCTCAAAGTGGTCGACCTGCCGCTCCGGGATGTTTATCCTAACCATTGGAGCCTGACCGGAAAGAAAATTCCGGGCTTCGACTCCGAGGATGCGGCCGTCTATCTTCCCGGCAGAAACATCATTCTCCTCTCCAAGGCGGCCGTCTATGCGGCGCTGCAGGGGGCGGCGTTTATCGCCTCGGGGATTCTCAAGGGGAATCCCTTTCCCGACAGCACCCCGCTGTTTTTCAGGACCCTGGAGACCGCGCTGTCGTAAGGTCTGCGGGCTCCGCTTACGGTGATGACCCCTTATGCGCAGCTCTCCAAACGCGAGGTGGTGGAACGGGGGCGCGCCCTGCCGCTCTCTCTCACCTTCTCCTGCATCGCGCCGAAGGGGATGGCTCATTGCGGAAAATGCAACAAGTGCGCGGAACGGATGCGGTCCTTTCGGGCGGCCGGCCTTCCCGATCCGACACGGTATCAATCCACTTCAAGGTTGAAAGGAAATGCGCATGACTGATTATGCCGCGACCTTCCCGTCGGACCCGTCCGGCTGGGAGCGACGGAGTCGGACCTTCTGGAATCGTCTTCGCCGCAAATTGAACGATTATTGGTTGATCCCTCTTCTGATCTGTTATCTTCAGTTTTCGACGCAGTTTATTTATCCGGCGGAGCCGCCGCTGGAGCGGCTCTACAAGGGGAACCAAACCTTCTTTCAAGGGATTCCGATCTTCTATAAAATTGCCACCCATGCGTTTCCCTATACTCTTATGGGGCATTTTTACGAAATGGCCGATCAGGGCCTCTATCGGTTTGATCTCCACCAGGTTTCCCATCGCGATTTGAGGGTTGCGCTGCAGTCTTCGGAGGTCAGCCAAGCGGTTTACGATCATCTGGCGGCGTCTCGCCGGCATCGCCAAAGCGAACTCGGCGGCATTCTGACGCTTTCGTATCTGCAGGGGAGCCCGTCGATCCATTTCCATGAGATCTCTTCCCTCAATGAGAGCTATCTGAAGCGGCTCCGGGAAGCGAGCGGCTCGGTTCCCCGGTTTATCGCGTTTCTGGTGTTGAAAGAGAACCAGGAGATATTTGAAAAGGTCGGTGTGCCGCTGAAGTGGGTCGAGACGCTGAGCACTGTTCTCGACAGTCGTCGGATGACCGATTCGGTGAAGCAGTCCCTGATCGACAATTTCATCGAAACATTCGAGGCGCTCTCCGAGTCGCGCTATCTCCTCTCCCCCTATCAGTTCAAGGAAGCGCTCGGGAAGGTGCCGTTGGGAGAGCGCTTCGTCGGCCTTTACCATTTCCATAACGGTATGAATGAGCCTCCTTCCGCCATCGATATCGAACAGAGCCTTCGAAAGCGGCAGATCGTGATGACCTTCTCAGAAAAGGGCTGGACCCTCTATGATGTGGATAAGCAAGATCTTCGTCGAATCGATATAGACGTTGACAAGAGGGTCCTGCTTCAATAAAATAGCAACATTCGGCCCGGCACCCCGCCGGGCCTCGTCTTGCGGTCTGTAGAGAAGGAGAAGGAATCAATGAAAGTCATTCTTAGGGAAGATGTTGAGAAGTTGGGACGGATGGGCGATCTGGTGAATGTGGCGGACGGTTACGCGCGGAATTACCTCATTCCCCGAAACCTGGCGGGGTTGGCGACGACCAAGAACATCAAATCGCTCGAGCATGTAAAAAGGGTGATCTCCGATCGGATTAAGAAGGAGAAAATGGCGGCGGAGGAAGAAGCGAAGAAGATCAGCGCCCTTTCCGTTTCCATCCCGGCCCAAGTCGGCGAGGAAGGGAAGCTCTTCGGATCGGTCACCTCTAAAGATATCGTCGATGCGATTGCAGCCCAGGGGATTGAGATCGATAAACGAAGAATCCATCTTGAGAAACCGATCAAAGAGCTCGGAACCTTCATGGTCCCGGTCAAGGTCCATCATGATGTGACGGCCCAGATCAAGGTCGAAGTGGTCAAGGCCGAACCCGAAGCCTAATCGCGCGTGGGGGGTCCCCCCACGCCGGTTTTTTCTTGTCTTCTCTTTGCTTTGTAGGGGGCGATCCGTCGGGTCGCCCAAGGTAGGCGAGGGCGGCGACGACAACCGAGGCGACGAACGGCCTAGATTTCACGGTGACGGAAACTGAAAACCGCGAGCCCGCAGGCGACTGCGACGTAACCGAAGGCATACAGGCTGAT
>JAHFEM010000036.1 GCA_023248505.1 Nitrospirota bacterium | reverse complement strand
AAGATCGGAGAGTCCCCCAATGAAACCGAATAGGCGAGATCGAGCTGGACTGCGGCATTATCCGTTCCCGCCTCATAGCCGGTCGGGAACGTCACAATCCCCCGAACGGAGATGTTGGGGTTCCGGAGAAGGGTGTACTTGGCGGAGAAAGAGGGGTTTGTTAAATCTTTCTGCTCCACCTTCTCGACGATCCCGTCATTATCGGTATCGCCTCTGACCCGAGAGGTATCAAATTCGAAAACCGCGCCGACCGACAGCAGATCGGTCACCCCATAGCTCATGAGGAAAACCTTAGAGGTCAATTCGGCGGCGACGCTGTCGCCGAGACGATCTTCAATCTTGTCTCCAAACACCCGCGTGATCCGCGTGTTCTGATAGGCGAAGCTCAGACTTCCCTCCCCTTCTCGAAAACTGGGGGTTCCGGTCATCGTGAAGAGCGGGGTGGCCTCGTTGGTCTCCGCTCCCGAGATCCCCCCAATCCCGCCGATCGCCCCGAGCTGCGCAAAAACCTGACGTGAAGATCCGAATGCAAAACAAACCCCGGTGATCAGGACAAGATAAGTAAAAAAACGGTTTCGGATCCCTTTCAATCGCGCCATGTCTGCCTCCAAAAGAAGATTGATAACAAGGAATAGTCCAAGAAGGGGCTCGAATCGCCGCGCTGCTCACCCCCATCCCATCAGGGAGTGCCCAGCATGGTCCTCAAGTATAGCAAAAGATTCCGGATTGGCAATGACGAGGCTTCTTCTGGAGAACCTGGACGGCATTCATCGGGATGAAGGAGACCGATGAACCGTTCTAAGAAGGATGAAGGAAGATGCGTCCCTTCCTTGGGCTGGATCAGAAGCGGGCGGCCACTTCGAAAGAAAATATAAAAGAAAAATGTGGGAGGAAAGGAGCAGGACGGGGTGTTTGATTTCACACTCCCGGACGCCAAATCGGCCAAAGCTCAGAATAACAAGGAGGGGGAGAGTTTAGGATTGAGGGATATAATAGACGATCAGTTGATCTCCAGATCCGTTGCAGCGGCTGACATCACGGGTTTCATCAAAGATCATCGTTGATCGCCTTCTCGGGGACCGCTTCGTTGCCATGCGCTTTCTCCGCCGACTCTTTTCGCGGAGATCCGGCGGGGGTGAGCGGGGCCGGCTGCTTTTCTTCTTCGAGGCTTTCGTCCAGGTCGCACATATCGCTCCTCTTTTGTTATCTGAGTTGTCTGCGTTATTCGGAGAGGGATGCCCGTTCCCCGGATTGGATTTGAATGGAGAGCCGGTTGGTCACCGTTTCACCGGTCCAGATATCCTTGCCTTTCCCCTCGGTCTCTTTCAGCTTCTCCTTGTTGGCATAGGTGATGCGAATCCCATAGAGCCCTCGCTTCAAGGGGTCCGGGGTCATCTCGGAGAGGGGCGGGAGGACTTTTTTGACCTCTTGCTCACGCTGTAATTCGACGAAATCATCTGCGGTCAACGGCTTCGGCGGAAGCGTTTTAATCGGCATAAATCCGTGAGGCTCTGCAAAGAGCTCCCACTGAAGATCATTGAATGGATCGAGCCTGCGGTTGACGACGATCGGGCCGGTCGTGTTGTTTTTGAGCCGAATCGTGATCAGAATCGGTTCTCCAAATTTGTAAACCGGTTTGTCGGATTGAATAAAAACTTCCAAGTTTCCATCTCGCCCGAACTCGTCTCCGATCGCCGTCCGGCTCGCAACGAGAACGATCAACCCGACGAGGAGGAACCGAAACCGGTCAAACCGAAACGGCGGCATGAATGGGCCTCCTTTTTTTGAATACGGCGGGCACAATGTGGATCGACGGGGAAGTCTTTTTTCACGAAGATCGATCGGTAAGAACAAGGAAGCCGCTCAATCCGCCGGGGAGAAAAAGGACCGCCCGCGCGCGCCGCCCCTCACGAAGAGGGTTGTACCTTCCTCCACGTCTCCTCGCCATTTTTAGGACGGTTCAACATCCGGTAGAGACGGCAAGGCGCCGTTAGAAACATCCGATCGAGCCGGGCCATCGTCCGCACCACCGGATCGACGGCATATCTCTTTTCGGTCGGTAGCGGCTCGGTGACGACCTCTCCGATGGCCACCCCCTCCTCTTCCTTCATCGTCGAAACCGGAATTCCTCCTCGATCATACACCGCCGAATACCCGACGAATCGACTCCGAACCGCATAGGGATAGAGGAGGGGAAGGGGGGAATCGAACGGTCCGCAGAGATTGGAATAGGCCACCGGCACCCCGAACGACTCGGCCAGGCGTTTCGGGAGGAGCTGGGGCATTTGACTGATCCGCATGCTCACACTGGATTTGGCAAAAAGAAAGCCGCCGGCCGTGAAGTCCGGCCAGGCCGAGGAGACGACCAGGAGATTCACCTTGTTCCGAAACCGCTCCCAGATCTTCTCATCGAGGAGATCGGCGCAAATCCCGAAACCGATCCGACCGAGGGGTGTATCGACCAGCAGCGGTTCGTCCCCTCTTGTAAAATAGCACTTCTCCTGAAGCGGAAGACATCGCTTCCGATAAGAGGCCGATCGCCCCTGTGGGCTGGTCAGAAGGAGGGTGTTGTAAAGGTTTCCGCCATCCCGCTCGATCATTCCCCCGATCAGGTAGATCCCCAATCCCTTGGCAAGACCCCGAAACCACCGAGCGGTCCGGCCGGAGAGATCTTCCCCGACTTTCAGATTCCTCCAGTCATAGCAATATCCGGTATTGAACAGTTCCGGGAGGACAATGATGCGGGCGCCGCGCGAAGCCGCTTGCCGAACCATCCGATCGGCCTTTTGGAGGTTCTCCTCGATGCAATACGGAATCGAGGCCATCTGGATGGCGGCGACCGTCAGGCGTTCGGAATGTTTCTCCATCAAGGGCTTCTCCTAGACCGAAGGATCGGTCGGCTCAGAGCCTCCCCTCCTCATCGGAAGGAGGAGAGGGTTGGATCGGGGCGGATCGTTTCCCGGTATTCGATTGGATCCGCTGCGTCTCGATTTCTTGCGGCGACCGTTTCAGAAGGATCAGGATCGTGCGCGGGGAGAAGCGCTTCCCAGGGAGTTGCGCCAGGTCCATTTCGGTGATCCGCTCGTCGCTTCCGCCGACGTTTTCGCAAACATACGCGGTCCGGTTCTCAATCCCCTGCGCCAGAAGCACCTCGGCAATCGCCGAAGGGGCATTCTGCAGATCGGTGAAGAGGCCCGCCTTCGCTGCATGCCGGACCGGTTCGATGATATCTTCAAGGGGCCGGTTGCGAACCGATCCAAGGTAAGCCGCTTCCCAGCTTTCCTTGATCCGCGCGAAGGCAAGCTGCATGTCGCTGACATTGGGAACGATCTCGACCGCCTCCTTGCCGAGTTGCTCGATCAGATCCCGCGCAATTCCGAAAAAATTAGGATCGCCGGGAGCAAGCACCGCCATTTGCCGCCGGCCGAGATTCGACTGGATCACCTCGATAATCGCTTTCAGATTGGATTGGATCGGGATTTTCTTTGCATCGTGATTGGGGAAAAAGCTCAGAAGCCGCTCGGAGCCGAAGAGCCATTCGGCGTCTTGGAGCAACCGCATCATCTTAAGATTCATCGAGAGCACGCCGTCCTCCCCCACGCCGACGATATGGACCTTCTCTTTTAACGGATCACCCATCTCTACTGGACTGTCCCTCTCGATGGAGGGTAGTCTATGCCCGGCCGGCAACAAATGTCAAGCAACCGGTGAAGATGCGGCGCCCGAGACCGCCTCTCTGTCGCCTTGAAATGAGCAAAAGTTTGTGCTAACTTATCCTCCGAAGGAGAAGTCGATGGACGAGGAAGAAAAGGAATTTCAAATCAGAGATCGTCGCGCTTACCTGAAGGATACGGACCAGGAGAAAAGCCACCCCAAATCGGCCCCCACTCCGAACGCGGAAACCGATGCCGCCTCTCCGCACCCGGAGAAGCAATTCGACCCGGCGGCGGAGGCCTCTCTCCCCGTTGGCTTTTCTTCATTCATCCTTTCTCTGGCGACGTCCGCGCTGATTCACCTGGGGCAGGAGGCGAATCCCGCGACCGGGGAGAGATCGGTGGAACTGCCGTCGGCGCGCCAAGTGATTGATCTCATCGCGCTTCTTGAAGAAAAGACCAAAGGGAACCTGACCCCGGAGGAGGAAAACCTCCTCCGCCAGATCCTCTTTACCCTGCGGCTGAAGTTCGTCGAGGTAGAGAAGAAACGCCACCCCTGATCCCGCCCCTCCTTGTGAAGAGGTAAGGAGGGGTCTTCGGCCCTTCCTGATCGCCTCGGATTCGCTTCAAATAAGGAGTCCTGTTTGTCAAAAAAGTGGATCCTCTCTCTCTTCGTCACAATCTTTCTTTTGCTTCTCATTATTCAGCTTGTCCTTCAAAGCAATCTCTTCTCGGAGAAAGCGAAGGGGTATGCGGAAAAAGGGTTGGAGCGGCTGTTGGGCCGAACCATCCGGATTGAGGAAGCCGAGCTTCGCTCCCTCTCCGCCTCGGTGGTGCTGAAGGGGATTTCCGCCCAGCCGGTCGGTGAGACCTCCCCCCTTTCGGCCAAGGAGATCCGCGTTTATTTCAGCCCTTGGTCTCTCATCACCCAATCGTTCTTCATCCGTCAGATCGTGATCGAATCCCCCTCTTTTGTGCTGACGCCTCAGCTCCTGGAGGAGTCCGCCCTCTCTGCGCAGCAGCAACCGAAGGAAGGCCCTCCGCCGGTTGTCGTCCGCACGGTTCGAATCAAGAACGGCTCGCTCTCCTATCAGGGATCAGGAGCGGTGCGATCCCTTTCGCTTCAAGGCCTCCAGGCGGAGATTCGCCCCGACCTGAGAATGACCCAATTTGAAGTCGATCTCTCGGCGGAAAAGGGATCGCTCTCAACCGAAAAAGAGGGAAGAGAGATCGACCGGCTGGAGACGAAGCTCCTCTTCTCTCGCGGAGAGATCGAGATCAAGCGGGGGTCGCTCACCTCGGGACGATCGAGCCTCCGCGCGGAAGGGAAGGTCTCTTCGGGACAAAACCATCCGCTCGACCTGCAGGTCGACCTCCGTTTTCCTTTGGAAGAGGCCCCCGTCCCCCTCCTGACCGACAGAAAGCTCTCGGGGGAGGCCATCGTGCAGGGCCGGCTCACCGGCGCCTATCCCCATATCGCTGCGGCAGGGAAGATCACCCTGCCGCATCTACTCTCCGACGGGATCGACATCGGCTCACTCCTCACGGAAATCTCCTACCGCGACCGCAAGGTCGTTGTCTCCTCCCTCTCGGGCGAGCTCTTCAAGGGAACGTTCAGCGGGGAAGCCGAGGGTGATTTCATGGAAGAGACGCCGGTCTATCGCGCCTCGCTTCAATACCGGCGCCTTCCTTTGGAGAAAACACGGCGGCTTCTCATGAACGGCGCATCGGAGATGGACCGAGCCGTAGAAGGAATCTTCCTCGATGGCGATTTCTCCGCTTCCGGAAAGGGGACCTCCCTGGTCGACTGGGTCGGAGGAGGCCGTCTCGAAGCGAAACGGCTCCCCCTCTTCTCCCCTCCCTTTCGAGTCGATGCGGGACGCCCCGAAAAACTGATCGCCCTGCTTCAGGGGGGAGAAATCCAGTGGAGGTGGTCGGAGAACCGGCTGACGCTCGATCAGGGGAAGGTCGCCTTCCCGAATGCAGAAGCGACCTTTCACGGGAGTTGGAGTGAACAGGGGGGACTCTCGATGGAAGCGGCCGCCTTCTCCGAGGAGATGAAAGAGTGGGCCCGGACGCTCGATCTTCCTTTCACCGGAGCGCTGCAGGCGGAAGGGACCCTCTCGGGACGGATCGATCATCCCCGCATTGAAGGACGCCTTCTGCTCGATCAATGGACCCTTCAGAACAAGGCGATGGGAGCCCTGGCCTCCCGATTCGTCCTCCAGGATCAGACGCTCCAGTTGAAAGAGGGATCCCTGGAATCTCCATCCTCTATCGGGAAGAAGCCCGCTCCTTATCGCTTCGAAGGAAGCGTCCAGTGGACGAACCCTCAAGAACCGGCGTTCGACCTTCAGGTCAAGATCGCTTCCGCGGATCCCCAGGCGGTCTTTCATTTTTTTAAGCTCTCGATTCCGCTGCAGACCGCTGCGACCGGGAGTCTCTCCATCAAAGGGACCCCGCAGGCCTTCGCGGTGAAAGGACCGCTGAGCTTAACGCGCGGATCGCTCTACGGAGAGCGCTTCGACCGGGGCAGACTCGATCTGACGGTGACGCAGAAGGAGGCGCTCCTGCGCAAGGTCGTCTTGGAGCAGGGGGCGGCCCGCGCCGAAGGGGAGGGAGAGATTCAATTCCACGGAACCTACCGGATTGCGGTGAAAGGAACCGGTCTCCCCATCCATCAGATCCAGGCGATCCAGGATCGGGCGCCGCTCCTCTCCGGGGAGATGGGACTGGAGGTGGCGGGAGAGGGAAGCTTTAAGAAACCGAAGCTGACAATCGTCGCCTCGGTCCAAAACCTTCGATACGCCGGCACGGAGGTGGAGACCGGAACGATGAAGGTCGATTGGGATCAGGACCTCGTCCGGCTGGAGGGGAGTTTCCCTAAAAAGAACTTTTCCGCGAAAGGAGAGGTCCGGCTCATCGAATCGTATCCTTTTTCTTTCCGGAGCCGTTTTGAGCAGCTTCGGGTCGATCCTTTTATCAGGCAACTTCTCTCGACCCCCCTCTCCAGGATCACCCTCCAGATGACGGGGGAGATGGAGGGAAACGGCCAGCTTTCCAAGATCGACCAGGCGAATCTGACCGGTTCGTTCACGGCGGTCGCGGCGGATTTCGGCGGCTATGCCGTCGAGAATGACGGCCCGGTCGCCTTTCGCTCGGAGCGGGGGGCGTTCACCTTCGAGAACGCCCGGTTCAAGGGGGAGAACACCGCTTTGGAGTTCAACGGCGGGCTGACTCCCCTGCAGTCGTGGGATCTGTTCGTGAAAGGCGAGGCCGATCTGAATCTCTTTTCCTTTTTCACCAAAACGATCACCTCCGGAAAAGGAAAAGCCACCCTCGACGTGCGGATCTCCGATCAGTGGAAGACCCCCCGGATTCTCGGGCAGCTGGCCCTTCAAGACGGAACCCTCCGCACGGTGATCTTCCCCCAGTCGGTTCATGTCACCTCCCTCTCCATGGTCTTTAATGAACGGGTTCTCCTTCTGGAAACCTTCGAAGGAGAGATGGGACGGGGGCGGTTTCATGCGAGCGGGAAAGCCGATCTGGCCGGCTTCGGAATCGGCCCGTTCGGATTTCTCCTGGAGGTGAACGACACGCGGGTCAACCTCTTCCGAGACCTGACGGCGACGGTCGACGGCGAGCTCCTCTTCCAGAGGGAAGGATCGGTCCAAACCCTCAAGGGAGAGGTCATCGTGAAAAAGGCGATTTACGACAAACGGGTCGATCTCAAATCGATGATTGTCGAATGGAAGCAGAAAAACGAGGAGCCGCTCAGCGAAGAAACCCCCCTCATCGGGGCCACCAAAGTGAACGTTCATCTCTATGGACGCGAGAATATCTGGATCGATAACAATATCGCAAAGATCCCGCTCGAAGTCGATCTCTTCCTGAATGGAACCATCGACCGGCCGCTCTTGATCGGGCGGATCGAGGTCCCGCGCGGCTCGATCTACTTCCGGAAGAATGAATTCAAAGTCGCCTCCGGCTCGGTCGAATTTTTGGACCCCCGGAAGATCGACCCCCGATTTGATTTGAAGGCCAAGACCACGGTAAAAACGCCGGATAGCCAAGCGAGGGGTCCGGGTCGAAACTATGAGATCGATTTCGGCCTGACCGGGACCCTTTCCCAGTTCACGTTGGTGCTCTCCTCTTCTCCCACACTGCCGGAAACCGATATTCTTACCCTCCTCACCTTCGGCGTGACGACGGCAGAGTTCGCCCAAGGTCAAAAGGGAACCGCCAGCAGCGAGGCGACGAGCCTCGTGCTCTCGGAGTTTTTGGAGGGAGCGGTTCCAAAAACAGGATTCGTCGATCGGATCCAGGTCGATCCTTATACCAACGGCTCGAAATCGTCGAGCGGTCCACGGCTCACGGCTGAAAAACGGCTCCTGGAAGACCGGCTCCTGGTCACCTATTCGGCCACGCTGGATCCCTCTGAAGAACAGTTGATCCGGATGATTTACGAGCTCGGCAAGAATGTCTCTCTGGTGGGTGAGCGCGATCAAAACGGACGAATCGGAGGGGAGGTTCGATTCAGATTCGAGTTCCGATAATCCTGACAATCTGCCTCTTCATCGCCCCCTTCCTCGTTCAGGCGCAGGAGTGGGAAGGGAAGACCATCCACCAGATCGGCGTCGATTTGTCAGAGCGATCCTTCGAGCCGGCCGCCTTTCAACAGATCGCGCTTCGGCCCGGGGACCGCTATCAGACCCGCCTGATCCGCCAAGCGATTGAACGTCTCTACGCCACGGGGAGCTACCGCGATATCTGGGTGGAGGTCGAACCGACGCCGGGCGACGAGGTCGCCGTGAAATTCGTCCTCATCGAGCGGCGACTTCTCTTCTCGATCGACCTCTCCGGAAACTACTTTATTCCGGGGCAGGAGATCCTCGACGCGATCGGCCTAAAATCGGGGGATGAGTTTACCGGGGCGCGTTGGGAGAAAGCCCTCTTCGACGTGAACTCGCTTTATCGTCGGAAAGGATACTTTCAGGCCCGCCTCTCCACCGATCTGAAACGGACCCCTCAAGACCGCCGAAGAGTGGCGCTCCACCTCGATATTCGTGAAGGAGATCCGGCCAAAATACGGGCGCTCCGCTTCACCGGACAGAAGGTCTTTTCCGACACGACCCTCCGGTTTCGGATGATCACCTCCTGGCCGAAGGAGCACTACCGTTTCGACAAACTTGAGGGAAATCTGAGACAGGTCGAAGCCTTCTACCACAAAGAAGGCTACTTGAAGGCCTCCGTCGGTCCGCCGATCTTGGATTTCATCGAGGAGACCAACGAAGTCGACATCACCGTCCCGATCATCGCCTCCAATAAGATCGACCTCTTCTTTCAGGGACAAGGCGAAATTTCTCAGGAGGCGTTAGAGCAGCAGGTTTTAATTAAGGAAGAGCGGAGCGATGACGCCGGCACGCTGGAGCAGAGCGCGCAAGAGATCGAAGCGCTCTACCGGCGGCGGGGCTATCCCTTCGCGCAGGTCGCGGTCACGGCCAAACTGCTTCCCGAAGAGAACAGGACAGAGATCCGCTTTAAGATCAATAGCGGCTCCCGTACGGCCATTCAAACAATCAATTTCTCGGGAAACCAGGCGTTCTCTTCCAAACGGCTTCGAGAATGGGTCCATCTTCAGGAAGAGGGATGGCTCACTTCCAGTCTTTACACCCCCGAACAGCTGGATGAGGATGCCTCCTCCTTGGTCCAGTTTTATAAGAAGGAAGGCTTCCGGAACCCCCTTGTCACGCCGGAGATCGAGTTTGACGCCACCCGGACCTTTGCCAAGGTGACCTACAAGATTGACGAAGGGGTTCTAACACGCATCGGCCAGATCTTCCTTCGGGGACACCCACATCTTCCTGAAGCCCAATTAAGAAAGGCGCTCCAGGTC
>JAHFEM010000388.1 GCA_023248505.1 Nitrospirota bacterium | reverse complement strand
CTGTTTTCCAAGCTCATCGAGCTGCGCCGCCTGGGCGCCGAGGGAGGAGGGGATCTCCCGGGTCAACTGCATGACCTGGCCGGTCATCTCTTTCAGCCGTTTGTCCTGATCCTCCGAATTCTTCTGAAGACCGGCCGTGATTTTTTTGATCTCTTCGACCTTTTTCTCCTGCTCGTTTAAGCGAAAGGCCGCATTATCGGCCTGTTGGGTGAGGTCGGCGCGCCGGCGCTCCTCCTTCTCGATCTTTCCCTGAATGATGCGAAGCTGGACATCGTTCTCATCGAAACGGACATCGACATCTGCCCGTCGTTTCTGAAGGTCGGAAACCGCTTTGCGGCTCTCCTCCCGGGCCTGCTTTAACTCGGACTGAAGTCGCGTCACCTCCTCTTGCATCGATTTCATCTGGGCGTCGAGCTGGACAACGCGCTCTTCCGTCTCCCGCTTGTTGCGGGTCTCGCGACTCTCCTCCGCCACATCGACCATCCGAAGAGAATATCCGCATCCCTGAAGCAGGATCATCCCCGCCAGCAAAAGTATGGAATACCGCATCACCTTCCTCCTCGCGTTCACGATCGGCCGGACGCCCCTGACTCTATCGGGGGGCGGTCAAGAAATGGGCACGGCGGTTTTTCTCGTAGCAACTCTCCGACGGATCATTACAGAAGGGCTTTTCCTCGCCGTAGCTGATGGAGGAGATCCGGGATGGATTGACCCCCAGATTGACCAGAAACTTCATCACCGACTTCGCCCGGCGCTCGCCGAGGGCCAAGTTGTACTCTTCGGTCCCCCGCTCATCGGCATGGCCTTCAATCTGGATCTTCTCCTGCGGATGGGCGGCGAGCCACTGGGCGTCGTCTTCCAAAAGCTTCCGCGACTCCGGCCGGATCGTCCACTGATCGAAATCGAAGAAGATATCTTGAAGCGAGGCCGCCCCCCCTTCGGCCCGGCCGGACGGCGCACCGTCGGGCATCGGCTCCTCTTTTGCGAGCGGGGCAAGCCTCTCTTCCTTGGGAGGCGGCGGAAGCGCACGGCCATCCGAAGGTCCCGGCTCTGATTTCTCTTTGGAAAGCCCGGCGCTCCCTTCGACCGAGGGGGCTTTCTTAGGACACCCCGTTAACGCCAATGATGAAAGTAGAATGAACAGCGCTGCAAAAGATGAGAAACTCCGTCTCATGTGTTTCCTCCGTGAACGATTATCGATTTCGGATTTCGGATGGCGGAACGAAAAGAAAAACGCATTGAACGCTCACTCCGAAACCCGCGATCTGAATTCCACAATGCCTCATTTAGCGTGGCGACCACGCCGGGGCCGTATTACTGGCTCCATTCGATGTCAGGCGAATCAACCCGGTCCCATCCGCATGGATGGCATAAATCTGATTCTTCCCCGTCCGATTCGAGGTAAAGGTCAAATCCCTCCCATTGAGGGCCCAGGAGGGAGACTCATCATCCCACGGGCCGCTCTCGGTCAGCCGGACGGATTGCTGTCCATCCACACTCTCAATACAGAGCTTCAGCCGTTTTTCCTCATTCCGACAGACATAAGCGATCCAATCCCCCTTCGGAGACCATGACGGCGATGTGTTGTAGTCCCCGTTAAACGTCAGGCGGCGGACATTCGAGCCGTCGGTATCCATGATATAGACTTGAGGCGTCCCCCCTCGGTCGGAGGTAAAGGCAATCTGCCTTCCCGTCGGGGACCACGCCGGAGAGAGATCATCCGCCGTGTTGAAGGAGATCCGTTTTAAATCGGTGGCGTCCGGCCGCATCGTGTAAATCTCCGCGTTGCCATCCTTCGTCGTCGCGAAGGCCACCCGGTCCCCCTTCGGAGACCACGCGGCGGAGAGATTCAAACCGGAAAAGGAGACCACCCGCTGCCGACGCCCGGTGCCGAGATCAAGGAAGTAAATATCCGGATTCCCTTCCCGGTAAGAGGTATAGCTGATCTGTCCGGCGTCGAAAGACCAGCGGGGAGAGATGACAATGTTCCGATCGGCCGTGATCCGCATTTCGTTGGCGCCGTCGTAATCGATCAGATAGATTTCTTTCCTCCCGGTGGCATCCGAAACATAGGCGATCTTGGTCTGAGCGATGCCCGGCTCCCCGGTAAAATGGGAGACCAATTTATCCGCGAAGCGATGGGCCATCATTCGGACCGACTTCTGATCGCCGATCATCCGCACCGCGACGACCTGTTCTCCCTTGGCGGTCTCGTAGGCGTAGCTCTCTAAAACCCAATCGTCCCCCTTCGGGATCAGTCTGGCCCAGGCCACCACCTGAGCGCCCGCTTTTTGGGCATTGGCGATCATCGTGGCGTCGGGCGCGCCGTCCGGTCCGGAAGAAGCGCCCTTGCCCCGCTCGACGATGGTAAAAAGCTGCGATCGCTCCAGATCGGCTTGAAGGACCGTTTCCGCCAGCAAGACCTGCTCGGCGACCGAACTCTCCCCCTGAAACGGGACGATCACCAGAGGGATCTTCTCGTAACCGGCGCGGGTCGTCCCGATGAAGACATCGGCCGCATGGCTCACCGTCCCCACAACAAGTCCTAAAAGAAACAAAACGAAAATCCTTCCCCGCACGCCTATGAACCTCTCTGGACGGTAAAACTGAAGTGGACCTTCAACGGATCTTCCATCAGACCGTCGGGGAGCGGCGGAAGGGGATTCGCGTTATAGACCGCCCTCAGGGCGGCCCGGTCGAACTGGCTGTTGCCGGAGCTTTTTTCGATCTCGACCGATTCAATCGATCCTCTCCGGGTGACACTGAACTGGACGATGGCGCCGACAATCTCTTCCTGGAGGAGGGCCGGCGGAGGGGACCATTGTCCGCTGATCTTATTTTCAATACTGTTAAGGTAGTAAGGAAATTTAAATAATGACGCATTCAGCGAGGCGCTTCCGGTTGCAATGATCGCGGGATTGCTCGCCTCCTGCTTCGGAGAGGGAGCCGATGGGGCGACCGTATTCTTCGTCGCGGCGGCCTCTTCCTTTTCAGGTACGATCGCTTTTGATTCCACGGGATTGGGACTCACCATCGGACGTTTTGGGATGCTTTGTGACGGCGCCGGATCGGCCTTCGGTTGAACCGGGGATATTTTAATCGATCCTGCTTTTTTTTTCCACCATTCTTGCAATCTTTCCGGGTCTTCCTTTACCGGGGGAATTCCTTTTGAAGGAGGCATCTTAGGGGCCGCAACCGGCGGCGAGGAAGGCCGCGGAGGGGGAGGCGATGTGGGACGGGGAGCCGGCGCGGAGGCGGTCGCCGGGGCCGATAGGGGAGCGACC
>JAHFEM010000387.1 GCA_023248505.1 Nitrospirota bacterium | reverse complement strand
GCTCTCTCCGCGAGGTGATCGGCGATAAACCGTTCTTATCGACACTGGTGGCGCAAAATTTCATCGATGAAAAATTCGGAGAGATGACGGTGCGGGATATCCTCAGCGAGCTTGAAAAGCCCGGCCGCGATCCGCGGCCTGAATTCAAGACTGCCGTATTTCGGGAAGGGGTGGAGACGCTGAAGGATCTCGAACCCGGCAGCGTTCTGGAAGGGGTCGTCACCAACGTGACCAATTTCGGGGCCTTTGTCGATATCGGCGTGCATCAGGACGGCCTGGTGCACATTTCGGCGCTCTCGCAGACCTTTGTCAAAGATCCGCGCGAAGTGGTCAAGGCGGGCGATGTGGTGAAGGTGAGGGTGCTGCAAGTCGATCTGGAGCGTAAGCGGATTGCCCTCACCCTGCGTTTAAGCGACGGAACCGTCCCTTCTCTCGGCAAAGAAAGGGGGGTCAAGCCCTCTGGAGAAAAGTCCGTCAAAACTCCCCCCTCCAACAAAAAGCAACCGCCCGCCCCCATGACGACCATGGCGGAAGCCTTTGCGCGGCTCAAGGAGCGGAAATCGTAGCCGCCCAGAACGCCTGCAGGCTCTAAAATCATCGGCCCCGCAAAAGTCCTCCTTCAACAGTCCCCGATTCTTCCCGACACGGGTCGCATTCTCGATTCCGGTTGAAATGGCCTCCAACCCCAAGGCTCCAGCGTGAGCCCCCCACCGTAAACGCGGTCGCTTTCCGGTTCGGCTCTCACAAACCGACAATGACAATGGCCTGCCTCCGTTGCCGCCCGCAGATCCATTACGCAAAAGTGTCCAGCGCGTTCCTGCCGAGACCCTCCGCAAGGGCGATTCGTTGACAAGATGTTATTCTGTGATACATTTTTGTGATGTTTCATCCCGGTATATATAGATCCTGAGCTTAATATCCCGAAGAAGGGATTCCGATTCAGCCTCGGGTCGTCGCGTTCTCGATGCCTATGACGTGAAGGTCTCCGATCGGGTCTATCGGAAGTCTCCTGCAAAGGAATACGCCGTTCACGGGCTGAAGCAATGCGCCGGAAGCCGATAGGACCCGAAGGGGGTCACGGTTTTCCGGAAAGTTCTGTGAAAGAACACCTGAACCGATCTCGCTCTTTCAATGTCCTCCTGATCTCGATCCGAGATTTCCGTAAGGTTCGGAGGTTATCGTGCGAAAAAAAGGGAAGACCGACGCCCCCATGAAGAACCGAAAGGTCGCCTCTCGGATAATGCAGAACTCCTATCCTGATCCGTTGGCCGGTCCGACTGATGAGAAGGCAAGCGAGCTTCATGAAGCCAGAGCGCAATGCCTCCGCCTTCAGGCCGAATGCGAGGAGAAAGAGCGGCGCCTCAGCCTGCTTCATCAGACCCTTGAACGGAATAAGGCCGAGTTGAATTCTTTCGTTTATCGGGTCTCGCATGATCTGAAGGTCCCGGCGGTGTCCCTCCATGGAATGGCGTCGGTGCTCCTTGAAGATTATGGTGAACAGCTCGATGAACAGGGGAAACATTATCTTCACCGCGTCATGGCGAACGCCGGCATGATCGAGCGGCTCATTGCCGATCTTCTCGCTTATTCAAGGGTCGGAAGGTGGACGCCGGTTCCCGAGCGGCTGCAAACGGAGAGAATTGTACAGAATATCCTGAGTCAATGCTCAGCGGAGATTGCAGAAAGAAAAATCCGGGTGGAGGTCCGCTCCCCTCTCCCGGAGATGACCTTCGACCGAACACGGCTTGAGCAGATCTTTCTACATCTGATCACCAACGCAATCCGGTTTATGGGGGATCAACCTTTTCCGACGATCGACATCGGCGCCTCGGGAGAGGATCGGTCGGTCACATTCTATGTCCGCGATAACGGCATCGGGATCGATCCCCAACATCACGAGATCATCTTCGGGGTGTTTGAACGCCTCAAGGAGATCGAGGTCGAAGGGACAGGGATGGGGCTGGCCCTTGTCAAAAAAATCATCGATTCGTCGGGTGGGCGGGTCTGGCTGGAGTCAAGAAAGGGAGAGGGGGCCCTATTTTTCTTCAGCCTGACTCAATAATCAAGCGGACGGATCCGGTCGATCCGTCCGATTCGGAGCAAAACGATCTGAAAGGATGTTCCAAACCAGGCATCCTCTTTTTACGATTTGAGGAGATAGACCCATGGAGGCGATTCATATTCTATTAGTCGAAGATAACCCGGACCACGCCGAATTAACACGACGCGCCTTGGAAAATGGCAACGTGGGGAATCGGGTGACCTGGGTCAAGGATGGTCAGGAGGCGCTCGACTATCTTTTTCGAAGAGGAGCTTATGCCGAGGCGCTCCGGCCCGGTCTCATTCTGCTGGATATCAACCTCCCGAAGGTCAGCGGGGTCGAGGTGCTAAAAAAAATAAAAGAGGACGAAGGCCTCCGCGTCATTCCGGTGATTATGTTGACCACTTCCGACCGAGACGAAGAGGCACATAAATGTTATCGCTTCGGCGCCAACAGCTTCATTACTAAGCCGGTCAAGTTTAACGAATTTTCCGAAAAGGTCCGGTCCTTGAAGCTCTATTGGCTCTTGGTCAATCGGCCGCCGAAACCGGATGTGTAAGAGGAATGGAACGGAGCGACGTCGTTTTTCGCATCGGCACGGTATGGAAATGAGACGAATCGGGGCTTGCCAAGCGGCCTAGGGTAAATGGAGATGATCGTGGCGAAGGATCCGGTGAAGATCCTCTTGGTAGAAGATAATGTCGATCAAAGGGAGTTAACGCTCCGCGCGTTTCGGAAAAAAGATCCGGGCCTGCAGGTCACCGCCGTCGAAAATGGGCCGGCCTGCCTGGAAATGCTCCGGCAAGGCCATTTTGACGCGATCATTCTCGACTATAGTCTCCCGATGATGAACGGAATCGAAGTTCTCAGCCAAATTCAGGCGAAGGGTTGTCCCCTCCCGGTCATCATGGTCACCGGACAAGGCGATGAGAAGATCGCAGTCGAAGCGATGAAACGGGGGGCGTACGATTATATTATTAAAAGCCAGAACTACCATCAGGCCCTCCCGTCGGTCACGCTCAAGGTCATTGACCAGTATGACCTGAAGCGACGCCTGGAAAAAACCTCTCATCGGGGACGTCGGCTGTATGAAATTTCCCTCTGTCTGGCGACCGAGCGGAAGATTACGGTGCTCATCAATACGCTGGCCGAAGGCGCAAAGGAGCTGATCGAGGCGGAAGGGGCCTTTTTCTTCCTGCTTGAATCGGAGGGTGGAGAGATTCTTCAGGTGGCCTCTTCGGGGGTC
>JAHFEM010000386.1 GCA_023248505.1 Nitrospirota bacterium | reverse complement strand
TCGTTGGATGCGTTAAAAGAATGCAATACCCTCATCCTCGAATCGAACTATGATCCCCATATGTTGCTCAACGGGCCTTATCCTTCCCATCTCAAGAAGCGGGTCTCGAGCAACCGGGGCCATCTCTCAAACGACGATTCGAACGCCCTGCTCCGATCGCTCTTCCATCCCCATTTAAGGACCCTCTTTCTGGCGCACTTGAGCCAGAAAAATAATCTTCCGCATCTCGCCTATCAAATTGCGGAAGAAACGTTGAAGGAAGCGGGCGGATCGGTCCAACTTCATCTCGGCTGGCAGGACTTCATCAGCCCGGTTGCAACCCTGATACCCTGATGTAGAATCGATGGTTTTCTCTCGGCAAACCGAGGCCGATTCCTTGACAACCCAAAGATCCTATGGTACGGTTTTTTCGTTTTTCCATCCTTGAAACCGGGATTTCCGTAAATCTCCAGGGAGCGAAGGCGAGATGCCCCGAAGGGTCCTACTCATTGATGATAATCTGGCCGTCCAGAAGCTCGTCGAATTAACCCTCCGGAAGGAGGGCTATGACGTTACATCAATCGACAACGGTCTTTCCGCCCTCGACCTCGCGTTTAAAAATCAACCGGATCTGATCCTCGCCGATTATAACCTCGAGGGGATGAACATCTTCACCTTTGTTCAAAAGATCCGGCAACGGGGAACCCTCGTCGAGACTCCGATCATCCTCCTGATCAATTCGACCGAAAGCTATGATCCCGCCCAACTTCAATCCGCGGGAATTCAAGCCTTCTTAAAGAAGCCGATCGATTCCAGGGGGTTGATCCAGGAAGTGAAGCGACAGAGCGGGGCGGCCGAAACGGTCCCCACGGATCTGAATCCCGTTCGGAAACAGGAGGAGACCAGCCTCTCAGAGCATTTTTCAAATCCTGGAAATGAAGCGGTCAAGATTGAGGAGCTCCTCGGTTGGTCCAGTCCGGGAAGCTTGACGGAAGGGTCGCTGGATAAGGTTGAAGCCGAACAAACCATTCTAGAATCCGCTCCCCCAACGTCCATCGAATCGAATTCGGCTCCCGAAGAGGTGGGGGAAGAGACGCAATTCTTCACCGATCAGGCGGTCTTACAGCCGGCTGCGCCGCAGGCGGAGCCGGCCCAGGAATTCCATGAAGAATCGCTGGAAGAAACCCGTTATTTCCAAGAGCCCCCCCAATCTTCTACGCCGCCTCCGGCAGAAGAGCCGGCGCCCCTAGAGATGGAGCTTTCGCTCCCGGATATTTTGCCCGTTCCCCCGGTGGAAGAACCGATCGAAACAGACAGCCTCGCATTCAGGGAGGCTTCGATTCCGCCGATATCCAACTCGGCCCCTCCCGTAGAGGAAGCGCCTCCGATGCCCTCCCCCTCTGCCGCGGCTCCATTCGATCCATCACAAATCAATGAGGTGCTTCGGAAAAACATATCGGAGATCGTCGAGAAGGTCGTTTGGGAGGTGCTCCCCGGAATGCTCCAGTCGGCCCTGCCGAAGTCCGAATTTAAAGCGATCATCGAAAAGGTCGCTTGGGAAACCATCCCCCCTCTTGCAGAGATCGAAATTAAGAAAGAGATTAAGCGCCTCCAAGAAGGGGAGAATTAATCCCCGTTCCCCTTTCCTAATCTAGATCACGCCATGAAGTAATCCAGTTTGTTTAAAAGACCCTCTCTACTCAAATTCGAGGGTGAGAAACGGTTTGGAATTTATATTTGACGCACTTTTCTTTCTTTGTTATACTGTTTCGCTAATTGCTTTTTTAGCTGAAAGATGTTCGGGGCAATGGCATCAGAGAGGAATAATCGGATGAAAACCAAGAAAAAAGAAACGGTGACCAATCCCTACGAAGAGATCAAGAAAGACCTCGAAAAGCAGAAAGAAGCCTTGCTGGCCGACGCCGGCGTCATTCTGGGAAATGGTCTGAACCAGGGGAGTGAAGCACTGACCGATCTGGGAGATCAAGCCTCCGCAGAGGCCGAACAAAACTTTACCCTCCGCCTTCGTGAGCGCGAGCAGAAGCTCTTAAAGAAGATTGATGAGGCCATCGATCGGATCAGCGAAGGAACATTCGGAATCTGCGAATCGTGCGGCGGACCGATCTCGGTGAAGCGATTGAAGGCGCGCCCTGTCACAACTCTTTGCATCGACTGCAAAACCAAACAAGAGGCGGAAGAAAAAATCAGGCAGTAGAAAACGCCTCCTCCCCTGGGAAATGCCGAGCAAACGGGTTCGATTTCTTGCTCCGCAACCGTTCCGGAATATCTATCTATGAAGGGAATCGGAGGCTGCCTTCTTGTTTTCCTCGGACTTTTCGGATTATTTTTTTCCATTATCATTGGTTTTACCTTTTACTTGCTCCCCCTCGCCTTTCTCTTTTTCATCGGCTCCCTTCTTCTCATCTCCTATGCGCTTGGACCGATCAAGGAAGAGAAGAAGAGAAAAAAAGATCGAGAGGGAGAAGACCATCAAAAGGAAACCGAAGAGGGAAAATGACTGAGATCGGCTTATGGATTCAGACGGATCAAGGGGAATCTCTCCTCATCAAGAAAGATCCCAATGGATATCCTGACCTGGTTTCGCTTTCACCCCACCTCCCGTTGCCCGACCTCCAGGCGAAAAAGGAAAAAGTGAAAGCGCTTTACGAACAACTCACCGGGAAAGGCTATCCGCACGCGCACGCAACCACGCGCCAAGTATTGTGGGATTTTCTCGAGGTCGCCATTCAACATCTTCCATGATCGATGAATAGACCGGCTGCCAGGAGACCGCTCTCTGTTGGAGAAAAAGGATGATCATTCTATGAGATCAATGAATGTGCTGAAGCCTGCAGTGAAGAGGCGCTTCAACATGGCACTGATTTGGGTCGTCTTTCTTCTCGCCGGTTGCTTCTCCAAATCCACTCTGATTGATAACCAGAACCATCTTTTCAAGTCGAAGGAAGCCGGAATCACGATCACCCTTCCAGCGCAATGGGATCTCGCCTCCTCAAAAAACGCGCTCTTCGTCGCCGACTTAAAACCGGCCGGGACGACGATCACCCGTTTAACCGCCATCCTGGAGAAGAACATTCCTTCCCTGGAGGACTACCGAAAGATCGAGGCGGCGCTCCCGCTCGCTCAAAGGCTTCAAAAATTTTCCCAGAATGAGATCTCCCATTTTCAGACAATCTCTTCCGCCACGATTGAGAGAAACGGGGAGACCTGGGGAGAATCGATTTGGAAGGGTCAGCGAGAGGGGGCTGCCAAGCTCTTCCACTCATATACCCTCCCGAGTGGGATAAATTTGGTCCAA
>JAHFEM010000385.1 GCA_023248505.1 Nitrospirota bacterium | reverse complement strand
ACGGTGGCCCTGATTCTCGACGCCGTCGGAATCGCCGAGGCGGGGGGGCTCCACCCGATGGCGGCCGGGTCCGAACGAAAAATCGAGGAGAAGGTCGAGACGGCTAAGCAGGTAGAGCAAGAGACGCTGCTCCTTTTCTCTCTCTCCGGCCGTGATCGGTATGCCATTCCCCTGGCGCTCGTGGCGCGATTGGAGGAGTTTAAAACCGCCCAGGTCGAGCACGCCGCCGGAAGAGAGGTCGTCCAATATCGCGGCGATCTGCTGCCCTTGATCCGCCTCGATCGGGTGATCGGGTACGGCTCCGCCGGTGGAGACGGGGAGACCCTTTCGGCCATTATCTTTTCGAAAAACAAAAAGAGCGTCGGCCTGGTGGTCGACCAAATTCTGGATACGGTGCTGGAGGAGGTTCTTCTTCATCCGGCGCCGGCGGGAAAGATCGGCGTCCGCGGGTCGCTTGTCATCCAGGGGCTGACCACCGACCTCCTCGACATCGAACAGATCATTGAGAGCGTGCAGCCGGGCTGGCTGCAGGAAGAAGCGCACGTCGGATAGGAATCGATCCGATCCGGCGGAGAAGGAGGTCAAACCGAATGCCTGGAGATGAAATGGACCTGGAAGCCGCCACCCGCATGGGGCCGCGGCGAACCGCAAAAACGGATCCGCCGGAGGGGATCGAGCGCCGGGTCGCCAAAGTCGACCGGCGGCATGGCAACAACCGGATGTATGCCACCTTTTTCATTGGGGATCATTTTTTTGGGGTGGAGGTGGAGGGTGTGCAAGAGGTCTTTGCAGTCCAGGAGATCACCCCGGTTCCGCTGGCGCCGCCGGTCATTGCAGGATTGATGAACCTCCGCGGGGAAATCGTGACCGCGCTGGAATTGCGAAACCGTCTCGGTTTCCCACCCCGCCCGGCCGGCATGGAGGCGATGAGCGTGGTCGTCCGAACGGCGGAGGGTCCGGTCAATCTCTTGGTCGATCAAATCGGGGATGTCATCGAGGTGTTGCCGGCTCTCTTCGAGCCTCCTCCGGAGACCATCGACCCCCGACTCGCCTCGGTGCTCGACGGCGTTTACAAATTAGAAGATCGAATTTTCCTGGCCCTGAACACCGAGGCGGTGATCAAAGGGGCGGGAGCGTCGGCCCATGAGATCCACTCGAAGCAACCCTGAATCGGCAAGAGGGTTTGGTCGAAAGGATGCCTCAAGATGAGAAGAATGTTCTTTCCGATCCTGCCGATCGGATCCCATTGATCGCCACCCTGATTGCGATGGGTCGAGAAGTTCTCCGATCGAGAGGTCCTCACTGACGTCCGGGAGAACGCCGACGCCGTCGGAGACGGGGACGAAAGTAGTGAACGGGCTCAACTGAATGTCGAGAAGGAGGGGATGTGTTTCGTCATCTGAAATTTACGCACAAGATTATTCTCATGCCGTCTTTATCAACGGCGGCGTTCCTCCTCATTCTGCTCTTCACTCAGATGGGGCGTAACGCGGATCAAGACCTCATGACGCAGATTGACAACGAGTACTTCCCGGCGCTGGAATTGAGCCGCGATCTTGAGACGGTTCTTGCGAACCTCCAGCGCAATCTCCAGGATGCGGTGGCCGCCGACGACCTGGAGATGATCGAAAAAGCCGATACCCTTCGCAACCTCTTTTTGGACCGTCTCCGGGTGGGGAAGGTGAATATTCACAATGCTGCGGGGGAGTTTGAGGGGTTGGAGCAATGGTTTACCGGATACTACATCCTCGCCCGGGAAGCGTCTATCAAGATGATCCGTAAGGAGAAGGGAGAGAATCTCGTCGCCGTTCTGGAGCGGATGCAAGATTCGTATAAACAGGTGAAGGGACAGCTGGAGACCTTAACGACCAAGTGGAGAAAGGAGATGGGGGAGGCGTTCGGCGCGGCGCGGGCGAATCAGACACAGGCGGAGCGCGCCTTTGCCTTTATTTTCCTGGTGGTCTTCGTCTGCATCGTCCTGCTCGGAATGCTGTCGTTCATCGTCATCCGCTCCGTGAAGAACCAGGTCGAGCAGGCGATGGCGGTCACCGATCAGCTATCCCAGGGAGACCTCACCGGACGGATCGAGACGAAAGTCCGGGACGAGATCGGCCAAATCGGAGAGGCCATCAATCGGGCCATCGACCGAATGGGAGAGACGGTGAAGGCCATTTCGGTCAGCTCGGACGTCCTCTCTCAGTCCTCCGAGAATCTGGTGGCGGTCAGCCAGCAGATGAGCGGGAATGCCGAAGAGACGGCTTCCCAGGCCGATATGGTCTCCGCTACTGCGGAGGAGGTGAGCCGAAACTTGCAGTCGGTCTCGTCCGCCGTGGAAGAGATGAACATCAGCATCAAAGATATTTCTCAAAGCGCGCGAGAGGCGGCCCAAGTCGGGAGCGAGGCGGTCCAGCTTGCCGAAGGGACCCACGTGACGATGGGTAAGCTGGGGGAGAGCAGCACCGAGATCGGCGATGTGATTAAAGTCATCACCACCATTGCCCAGCAGACAAACCTTCTCTCTCTGAATGCGGCGATCGAGGCGGCCAGGGCAGGGGAGGCGGGGAGAGGATTCGTTGTCGTGGCGAACGAGGTCAAAGACCTTGCCAAGAAAACAGGCAAAGCGACTGAGGAGATCGGTCGAAAGATCGAATCGATTCAGACCGATACGAAGGAGGCCGTGGCCGCGATTAATCAGATTCGATCGATTATCGGTCAGATGAACGACATCCAAACTTCTATTGCCGGCTCGGTGGAGCAGCAGACGGTCACGACCACCGGGATCAGTCAGAGCGTTTCGGAGGCGGCGAAGGGGAGCTCCGAAATCGCTCAGAGTATCGTCGGTATGGCGGATGCGGCCAAGGGAACCTCGGCCGGCGCCGGCAATACCCGAAAATCGGCCGAGGATCTGGCGCGAATGGCATCGAAGCTCAAGGGGATTATCGGTCGTTTTCGGTATGAATAGCCGTTTGACACCGGACTGCTCTCAGCAGGGGTAACGAACAGGAGGATTGCTGCATGAACACGCAAGCAGAAGGGTCGATCGCCAAAAAATTACAAGGGATGATCCTGATCTACTGTTCTATTATTGTCGCCGTCTCTCTTCTGAGTTATGTCGGGATGTTCCTGCTGTCGGGGGTTCGGGCGTATGTCGGCGCGGAGGGGATTTGGTCGCGACACCAAAAAGAGGGGGCCTATCATCTCGTTCGCTACGCCGCCACGCGGGACGAGGCGCACTACAAAGCCTATTTGGATGCCTTTCAGGTGATGCTATCGGACAAGACAGCGAGATTGGAGCTG
>JAHFEM010000035.1:6628-9587 GCA_023248505.1 Nitrospirota bacterium | reverse complement strand
TTGGTGAGAGAGTGCAGGGAGTTTGATCATGAAATTGCTTCCCTTCCCGAGCGCGCTTTCGACCTCCAATCTCCCGCCGTGCTTCTCAATGATGTTATAGCTGATCGAGAGACCGAGGCCGGTGCCCATCTGGCGTCCTTTCGTGGTAAAGAACGGATCGAAGATGTTTTGGAGGTGATCCGGATGAATTCCCATTCCGGAATCTTTGAATTGGATCATCACCATCTCCTCGGAGGCGCTCTCGTGAATGGAAGAGCCGTTGATCACGAGCGGCTTCTCCGGAAGGGCGGATGTCTCAATCGTCAGAACGCCGCCTTTGGGCATCGCATCAAACGCATTCTTGATCAGGTTGATGAAGACCTGCTTGAGCTGATCGGCGTCGGCATGCACGGGAGGGAGGTCCTTCGCAAATTTCTCGACGATATTCATGTTGGATGTCTTGGCTTGATATTGGATCAGCGTCAGCGTGTTCCGGATGACCCCGGTAATATCGAGCGGCTCTTTTTTAGAGCCGTGAGAACGAGAGAAATCGAGCAGGTTTCGGACGATCTGCCGGGAGCGCAGCGCCTCGCTTTCGATCACCTTGAGGTCCTTCGTCCGGGGATCGTCCGGAGGCATCTCGGAGAGGAGGAGGCTGGTAAAGCCGAGAATGCCGGTAAGGGGATTGTTGATTTCATGGGCGACGCTGACCGCCAATTCGCCGACGGAGGCGAGCTTCGCCGATTGCATCAACTGTTCGCTCTGATTTCTCTTCAGCTCTTCCATCTGCTCCTGGACCCGTTTATAAAGTCGCGCATTCTCGATCGAGATGCCGGCCTGAGAGAAGATGATCTCGAGCATCGAAAATTCATCTTCGGTATAGATGTCCTCGGATCGTTTTTCTCCCAGAAAGAAAAGGCCGATGAGCCGTCCCTTGATGTAAATGGGGCCGACCAATGTGACATCCAACTTTCCCATCTCTTGCGTCAGCACGGACAAATCACGATCGCTTGGGTCCTCTTCGGATTGTTTTTTGAGTTCATTATACACCAGAAGTTCCTTCTGCACCCCCTGAATGCTAAAATATTCTATTAATGGATTATTGGAAGAGAGCGCAAGCGTGGATTCATCAAAACCTTCTTGAGCGCCGATGATGACAAAAGGGGGCTCCTCTTCCACTAAAAGAATCGCCATCTTCTTCGCCGTTAATTTTGTCATCAGCGTTTCGCTCAGATCTTTGCAGAGCTTTTCGAGATTGATGGTGTTCCTCATCATGGTCGAAAGCCGGGAGAGGAGCACTTTTTGGTCGTACTCTCCTTTAAAAAAGATTCGATCGGTCGCCTTCTGAAAAAAGCGTTTCAACGGTTCGAAGCCGATGGCGACCAGAAGGGCGGAGAGGAACATCCGAAAGGTCGGCTCGGAACGATCTCCCAAGGTGTTCTGAGAAAAAAGGATCATGAAGACGTAGACAGAAAAGGTAATGATCAAGAGCATGGAATAAACGAGCGTTCGCTTGAGGATGATTTTGATATCCATGAGCCGGTAACGGACGATGGCATAGGCGATAAAACTGCTCATGATAATAGTCAGGATCTGGCCGAGCCAGTTGAGGGAGAAAATCCCCAGCGTCGGGAGGATCAGATTGGTAATCATCCCCAGGTTTGCAGAAATGAAAGTGCCGAAAAAGACGTAGCGGATTTGCATCCGACTGATTCCGGAAGAGTTGAAGTACTGCTTGCTGAGGATAATGAAGGACCAGCAAAAATAGGCAATGATAAAGATGAAATAAATAGGATAGGCCGGTCCGAAAACGATTTGTTTTTCGCCGGAAGCGGAGTGGAGCACCTCTTCGATGACCATATGCGGCCAGAGCGTTAACCCCAAAATCCAGCAGGAGGGTAAAAGGGGAAGCAAATGGTAGAACCGAGAGGTCCGTTGTTGAGAAAGAAAGGTGAAATTAAAGAAGAGGAAAGAGGTGACGATGGCGATGGGGCTGACGTACAAAATCTTACACCAGAAAAGCGAATCCGCCGGATCGATCGCGGAACGAAAGAGGATGACCGAGAAACACCAGGATGCGACGCTGAGCGCGACCAGACGATAAAGCGAGTTGAGCGTATTTTTGCGGCCCCGGGCCCAAACGAGAAAGCCCAATGCGAGATTCGTGACGCCGGCTATGAAACTGAGATTATTTTGGATGTCCATCTGTCCCCGCTCTACTTGGGATAGAGTTCCGCCATCGGCTGATGGAACGTTCTGATGTACTCTAGTTTTTCCTGAGGGACCAATTCGTTGAAGCTTCTGAGGGGAGCGACCTTAAAGTTCATTTCTTGGCTCAATCGGGTGACCTGATGGACGAGCTGGTCGTCAAACTGTCCGATGGCGAAATGGCCTTTCCAATCGCGCGCGGCCAGGATCATCACCTCTGCACAGCAGGTAAAAACATCTTCGGACTGTGGAAAGCCGAAGGGGAAATTTGTGTCGATGCCGGGCGCCTGTGCGACGACATCGAGGATCAGGACATCGGGTCTGTTCCAGACAAGATCCTTGGAGGTATTCCGCGGCTGCGTGTCGTCGAGTACGACTGCGCCGGGCTTTAGGTGCTCCGGTTTGATGAGGACCTCGACCGAGTTGGTGACGACAATGACGATGTCCGCCTGGCGAAGGCTGTGGAGAGTTGTCGCCACTTCGACCGTGACCGATTTGATTTCCTTTTGCAATCGATCCAACGCAGGGCGCTTTGCCGGCCGGTCGACAATCAGTATTTTCCCGACCTTTTTCTTTTCGGACAGGATGCGTGTGCAGGGGACTCCCATATAACCCGCTGCGCCAACAATGGCCAGGGTTTTTTGCTGTAGGTCCATGTTCAAGACAGCGGCAATTTTATCCAGCATCTGCAGAATAATTGAACAGGTATAAGCATGCCCTGTGGTGACGCCGATATCTGTCTTGTTGGTCAGATATTCGCCGCCCATACTCA
>JAHFEM010000035.1:5767-6618 GCA_023248505.1 Nitrospirota bacterium | reverse complement strand
GAGTTTCTCGGCCAATCGGGCCGTCTGGAGGATTCTCTTTTTTGCCAGACGCTGATTATAGTGCATCTGCTCGGGGGTGAGCGGGCAGATCACAAGATATCCTACTTTCTCCTTTCCGGTTGTTGCCGACTTCAAGCCGGTAATTCGGGAGCCGATGATCGGCCACATCATCCGTGTGGTGCGTTCTATCCAGTTTGGCGGAAAGTAAGTTGAGAAAGGATATTTCCGGGAGACGTCGGAGAGGTCCCTGGGATGGATGAGGAAGGCATAATCGCCTTTTCGAATCAGAAAACGAACGACGATGCGAGGAGACCACAAAATAACAAGATCTCGAAAGGCGGAAAGAAAAAGGAGACAGGAATGGACGACCAGTTTACAAAAGGGGGGAATCTTTTTTCCTGTTTTTTTTCGGCTCACTTCAAACCTGATGGAGGATTTGAACGGAGTGATCAAATCTGAACGATCATGTGCGGTGAAATAAAAAGCAATTTCTATACCAATACTGTATTGTGAGATAGATTAATGGTTTGATTGTAAAATCAAAGGCTTATGTAATTATTAAAGAATACCGGAAAAGAAGTAAGGTCGGAATGAGTAAGGTGGTTACCCATAGGATGACAAAAAACGTCACTCTGGCTTGGTATTCCAAAGTGAGGCCGCACGGATGCCCTCACGCTCATTGACAGACTGAAGTAAAATCAGGCCGATCAAAAAAAAGAGAGCCAGCGATAAGGTTGCCCATCTCTGGCTGCCGGTCAGCCGCACAATTTCGCCATAAAAAAGGGGACCGATGGAGGCTGATATTTTTCCGGTGAGAGAGAAGAACCCAAAGAACTCGGCGCTTTTTCGGG
>JAHFEM010000035.1:0-5757 GCA_023248505.1 Nitrospirota bacterium | reverse complement strand
TTCCGGGCGGGTGCAAACCGTGCGAGAAGGGCTCGGCTGGCTGATTGGGTCGCCCCCAGAATGCTTCCGGCCGAGAGGCCGACGCCGTAGAAGCCAAGATGGGTCTTGACCTGATATGCCCAGATGACAATAAAGATCCAGCCGACGAGGGTGATGGAGATCGTTCGCTTCGGCCCGAGGCGATCGGTGACCGGGCCGAAGATGAATGAGCCGGCTGCGGCGCTGACCTGCGTGATAATAAAGTAGGTGATCAATTCGGAAGGGGTAAAATGAAGCACCTGGCGCGCAAAAATGGAGGAGAAGACGATCACGGTGTTGATCGCATCATTGTAAAAAAGATAGGCGATAAAGTACTTGATCAACTCCTTGAATCGTCTTAAGTTGCCGAGCGTCTTTGCAATCCGTACAAATCCTATTTTGAGATAAGAATCGGTTCGGGGCGGGCCTTGCGGCGGAAGGCGCTCTTTGACCCAAATAAACATCGGGATCGAAAATAAGAGAAAGAAGAGGGCGGTGATGACGAATGAGAGGCGGAACGAGTTGAGCGCTTCTCCTTGCAGCCCGCTTCGGATAAACGGAGCGACCAGAAGCAGAGAAAAGAATCCGCCGATGTAGCCGGTGGCCCATCCATAACCGGAAAGGCGCCCCATTCTCTCATCCACCGTGAGTTCCTTCAAGAAAGCATCATAGAAGGTTAAGGCGGCATTGTAACCGATATTTGCGATGATAAAAAAAAGAAGACCTTTGAACCACTCTCCCTCTTTGACAAAGTAGAGAAGCCCGGTGAAAAAAATGGAGAGGAGGGTAAAGAAGAGGAGGAAGCGTTTTTTCTTCCCGGAGTAGTCGGCCAAGGCCCCCAAGAGAGGGGAGAGAAGAGCGACCAGGAGCATGGAAAAGGCGACCCCCCGTCCCCAAAGGGTGGCGCCTCCCTCTTTGGCGACGACCTCCGTGAAATAAACGCTGTAGGCGACGGTGACGATGACCGTGGTGAAGGCGGAGTTCGCAAAATCGTAAAGACACCAGCCGATCTGTTCTCGTAAGGCGACCGGTGCGGGGGGGGACGGTGCCGTGGTCTTCATCGGGTCTTCTGCAACACGCCAATCATTTCCCGATGAATTTTCCCGTTGCTGGCGAGCGTCTCCGAGTCATAAATGGAGAAGGGTTTTCCCGAGAAGTCGCTCAATCTTCCGCCGGCCTCGGTGAGAATCAGGCTCCCCGCCGCGGTATCCCACGGGCGAAGCTTGAGTTCCCAGAAGCCGTCGAATCGGCCGGAGGCAACGTAGCAAAGATCCAGCGCCGCCGATCCGGTTCTGCGGACCCCCTGGGCCTTCATGCTGAAATTGATAAAATGATTAAAGTTGTTGATCGGATCGGTTCGGACGTCGTAGGCAAAGCCGGTGACAAGAAGGCTCTTCTTAAGACTGATAACGGAGGAGGTCCGGATCGGTTTCTCATTGAGGAAGGCTCCCTTGCCTTTTTCGGCAAAAAAGAGTTCATTCCGAAGGGGGTCGAATATCACGCCCAGATGCACCTTCCCTTTGATCTCCACCGCGATCGAGACACAGAAGAAGGGAAACCGATGGGCGTAGTTGGTCGTGCCGTCCAGCGGATCGATAATCCATCGAAACGGAGAGGGTCTTGTTCGATCATGCCCCTCCTCTGCCAAGACCTGATGCTCCGGGAAATGTTTGTTGATCAGCGCCACAATCGCCTCTTCGGAGAGGTTGTCGATATTGGTCACCAAATTCAGATCTCCTTTGTAGGAGACCGTGACCACGCCTTCCAGGCCTTTCTTGAGAATTCGTCCGGCTCTCTTAGCGGCGCGGATGGCGATTTCACGAATGAATTTCATCTCTTTCATGGCAGCAATATATCATGTTTTTTGGTGAAAGGTAAAAACTTTGTGTCTGTTGCCGTTCCGGTCCAAACCGGATATAATCATCTGCATCGATGAAAGATCAATCCATTCTCATCCCAACATTTTCCCTCTTTCGTTTTCGCCGGTCGCCCCATCCGCCTTTCGAAAATCAGGTCCGAGCCGTCACGCAATGAGAGGAGAGGTTCGACGGCAGATTCTAGCGCTGGCCCTTCCCGTCGTCGCCAGCAGCCTCTTAGAGCGGGCGGTGACGACCACGGATATCTTCCTGGTCGGCGGACTCGGGGCTTCCGCGATTGCGGCGGTCGGCCTCTCTCAGCTGATCATTGTCTTTTTAATGAGTCTGATTGCCGGACTGTCGGTCGGGACGACGGTGGTCGTGGCCCAGCTTATCGGCGCGCGCAGCGAGCGGCGGGCCTCTGAAGCCGCTTTCAGTTCCCTGTGGGTCGGTTTTACACTCAGCTTTTTGATCGCCGGAGTCGGTCTCTATTTTCGTCGCGAAGGGGCCGCTCTCCTGGGGGCGGAGCCGGCGCTGGCCGACTTGATCGATGCCTATCTCTTTTACATTTTTCTTTTTTTTCCGTTCAGCGTGGGGGTTGATCTTCTCTCGGCGATCATGCATGGGCGGGCGGATACGCGAACCCCGATGGTCGGCATCATCGGGGTGAATCTCCTGCACCTCGGCATCGCCTACACGCTCATTTACGGCAAATTCGGATTCCCGGCGATGGGGGTTCGGGGAGCGGCGATTGCGGTCGGCGTTTCCGAAATCTTCGGCGCGGCCTATCTTTTGATCAGGGCGTTCCAGAAAGGCTTTCTTAAACGGACTCGACTTCGACTCGATTTGATTCGACAGGTGGTCCGTGTCGGTCTTCCGTTTTGCGCGGATCGCGTCGTCCAGCAGGTGGCCCAAATGTCGTATGCGCGGGCCGTGTTGATCTATGGGACGGTCACTTACGCCGCGCATCAGGTTGGGCTTGCGATCGAGGCGTTCTCCTTTATGGCCGGAAGCGGATTCGCGATCGCGGCCGTGACTTCGGTGGGCCAGAGCATCGGCGCGTCACAGTACCAGCGGGCGAAAATCGAGAACTGGGAGGCGAACCGGCTTGCCGTTTTGGTGATGGCGAGCATGGGGGTTGTCTTTTTCTTCTTTCCCTATCTTTTGCTTCGGCTGTTCACGGAAGATGCAGAGGTCATTCGGTTGGGAACCCTCTTCCTGAAGATCGTTGCGTTGATCCAGATCCCGCTGGCCGTCACCATGGTCCTCTCCGGCTCCCTCAAGGGGGCGGGCGATACCCGATTTCTTCTCATGGTGACCTTCGTCGGCGCTTGGCTGATCCGGGTTCCCCTTGCCTTTTATTTTTCGTACGTCCAGCCGATGGGGATTGCCTATGTCTGGGGGGTGATGGTGGTCGATTGGTTTGCGCGAATGGCGTTGACCCTGCTACGATACCGTTCCGAAAAGTGGCAAGGCATCCGCGTGATCGAGCAGGAAAAGTTGTAGCCGGCGCGGTTGCCAAAAAGAAACGTCGGCAGTATTCTTAAATAAAAGGGGTTTCAAGGATGACATTATCGAAGCAGCTCGTTCTTTTGTTCATTTTCTTCTCGCTCTTTGGCTGTGGGCGGAAGGGGTCCGATGAGGGGGTCGGGGTGACCGTCGTTCCCTCGTTCTTTAAGCTTCCGTCCGGGGGAGAGGCGCAATTTTCCGCCGATGTTTCCGGAACGCTCAATAAGGAAGTGACCTGGGAGGTGAGCGGGCCGCTGGGGACCAGCATTTCATCCGGGGGGCTTTTCCGCGCCCCGTTGAACGCAGGCGGCCAGACCGCCACCGTCCGCGCCGTCAGCCAAGACGACCCGAACACGTTTGGGAATGCGGCGGTGACGATGACTTCTTTCTCGAAAGTGCTCGGGGAGACGATCCCCGCGGGATCGGATCGGGTCGTCGTCGGCGGTTACACGATCCGCGCGGGACAGACGATCGATCTCAACGAGGACAACACGCTTGATCTGGTTTCAATGAGCCCTTCGGGGAATCTCGCCGCGATCTATCTGGGGATCGGGAACGGCCTGTTCCGAAAGCAGGCCGAGATTGCAGTGAGCGAACCGTCTGCCATGACCATGGGGGATTTCGTCAACTCGGAGGACTTTGTCGCCGATGTCGCGATCGCGAGCCGGAGCGAACGAACCGTCAAGATCGTTTCGGGAGAGGCCGGGAGCGCCAACAGCCCTTTTGTCGTCGATGCAAATAAGACGAAGATCCTCTCTCTCCCCGGGGTGACCCCCTCGGCCTTGGCCGCCGGGCGGTTCCACGGGGATGTCGAAAGCCGAAATTCGGATCTGGTCGTCGGAACCGATGAAGGTGCGATGATCCTTTTTCTGCAGGATCGTCTTACGGATAGCTTCACTGCTCAGCCGGCCGTCGCGGTCAGCGGGAAGATCACACAAATGGTCGCGGCCGATTTGAATGGGGATGATCTTCTCGATCTCGCCGTCCTTCACGAAGGGGCCGGCGATGTGTTGATCTTCCTGGGGGATGGGGCCGGCGCGTTTTCCGGATCGATTTCCGTCTCCTTCGCCTCTCCTCCCGCCTCGATTGCCGTCGGCGATTTCAACGGGGATGAACGCAACGATCTCGCCGCAGCCCACGCCGGCTCGAACCAGGTCTCGATCTCGCTCGGAAAGGGGGACGGGACATTCGAATTGCCGCTCTATAAGTCGGTCGAATCGGCGCCGGCGTCGATCAGCGTCGGCGACTTTAACCTCGGGGGGGGGACCGACATCGCCGTTGCGCTGCCGGCCTCCAAGGCGGTCTTGATCTTATTCAACGATGGAGCAGGGAATCTGATCGGAAACTTCCGTTACGATACCGGCGTCGCGCCCCTCTCGCTGGTCCCCGGATTCTTCACCACCTTCGACAATCCTCAAGGATTTCAGAGCGTGGGGCTGATCTACATCAGCGCCACGGAAAGTAAATTCCATCTCCTCAATAACGTCAGCTTCTGATCAAAGCGGTTTTCCTTTCTTCAGGGACGCTCTTGAAGAAGAGCTCTGCGGAAAGAGCCGCTTTCCCATGGTCGTGGCGGACCCCGTCCCCTTCCCGCCATAGGATGGATTCTCCGGTCCAGCCATTTTAAATTTCTTCTCTCTCGACCTCCTCCGGAATGCCCCCTCTGGGGGGTTGCTCTCCCGACAAATCATGTTCAAAATGACTTTAGGAAGGTGTTATGATGCTTTCCTGAAACACAGAGAGATTATTTCCAACTGGAGCGCCAGCGATGCGGTTTAAGCGGCAGGGTCTTTCCGAGGAAGGGGTTGCGTTTGCCCGTGAAGGGAGCCATTTTATTCTGCTCATGCAGAGAGGGGCATTGGTTGTGATGTTGGTCGTCGGGTTCCTGATCGGATGGGTGTCCGGTTGGAACGATAGCCCGAGAAATAAAGAGGGAGGCGCGGATGTTCGGGACGGAGCAGAGAAGCATTAAAAATAGATTGAAACGACTGGCCGTTGTTTTAATGGTCGGGCTGTTCTTCTATCCCCTTTGCGCCGCCGGGCAACCGCAGCCGGAGGATCGCGCCCAAAAAGAGATCGTCACCCTATCGGCCGACCAGGTGGTGAATGAGGATTATTTTGCCTGGGGAGATGTGGTTGAGATTTTGGGGACCGTTCATGGCGATGTCTATGCGGCGGGCGGAGAGATCCGAATCGCCGGAACCGTCGATGGCGATTTACTCGCGGCCGGGCGAAAAATCAACGTCGAGGGTCGGATCGGTCAAGACGCCCGGATTGCGGGGGGTGAGATCGTGATGGCGGGGAGAATTGGAAGAAACCTGACCGCCGCCGGAGGGCAGATCACCTTGGACGATGCCGCGACCGTTCACGGCAA
>JAHFEM010000384.1:2549-3306 GCA_023248505.1 Nitrospirota bacterium | reverse complement strand
GCCATGGTCTCGGCGCCTATACCGCTCCTCCTAATTCGGCCCATATCAAACTGGTCAAGCTCTATGCAAAGGCGAATCTATTGCATCGGCTGACGACCGATTACTTGCCGGCGCCCCATCAAATGGGGGGCCTTCTCTCGAACGGAAACACCAACTGGGGGGCATTCGATACGACCTTCGGCCCCCTCTTGAATGGAACAGAGCCGTTCCCGGGCGGAAAACTGCCGGGGGCGAAAATGAACAGCTATCGAATGTCGGTCTACGCACATGAGACCGATCTCCCCTTTATGAGAGACATCGCGGCGCATGCGAAGGCCAAGGGGTGGTTCGATCGAATTTTCGAATACACCCTCGATGAGCCGAGCACGAGCGCGCATTGGGCGACCATTAAGACCCGGGCCAACGCCCTTCATCAGGCCGACTCGGGGCTTCGATCGCTGGTGACGACGAGCATTCAGAACGCCGCCGCCAACGGCGTGGCCGGTCTGATCGATCTGTTCGTCCCGACGATCCGGTTTATGGACAACAAACCGTATGGGCGGGAGCCCGGCGGCGAGGTCCCCGGCGGCGCGGGAACGGTCGGGAATCAGCGAAGCAAGTACCCTCAAGAGACCTGGTGGTATCAGGCTTGCGGGAGCCACGGCTGCGGGATGGTCGGCGGGGGGGTGTACGATCCGGAGGGGTATCATCTCGATTGGCCGACGTACATGATCGATCTTCCCGCGATGTTCAGCCGGATCATGGAGTGGCAAACGTT
>JAHFEM010000384.1:0-2539 GCA_023248505.1 Nitrospirota bacterium | reverse complement strand
CGTTCAAATATAATCTCCAGGGAGAACTCTATTACGACATGGTCTACGCCTACGGCTCCGGCGACCCTTGGGTCACACAGTACTACTTCGGCGGAAACGGCGACGGCACCCTCTACTACCCCGGCAAGCCGAGCAAGATCGGCGGGACGACCCATATCCCGATCGAGTCGATCCGCCTAAAGCTCCTTCGCGAAGGGGTCGAAGATTATGAGTATATGAATCTTCTGAAGGTTCTCGGCGAGCAAGCCTATGCGAATGATCAGATCGCTCGCGTGGTGACGAACACCTACACCTGGAGCAAGGACCCGCTTCTCCTCTACGATGCCCGTGAGAAAATGGCGGAGCGGATCGCAGTCCACGTCGAAGGGGGTGAGGACCCTGTGCCGACGCCGACCCCCCATCCGGTTCCTCCAAGCGATTCCAGTCCAGTACCTGATTCCGGCGGGGATACGGGAACGGATCCCGGCTCCGGTTCGGATCCGGTCTTGACCCCTCCTTCTTTGGATCCCGAGCCGACAACGACCTCCCCCGAGGGGGGAACCTCCGCCGGCGCGAAGTGGGGGGGGTGCAGTATGATGCAGGTAAAGGGCGCGGCGGCGACCCGTCCGATGGAGACGGTCTCCTATCTTCTCCTCTTTTTCTTCCCCTTCTATCGGGCCGTTTGGAGAAAGATTCGATCACGCATTCGGTCTCTCTGACCTTGAGAGGGAAGGGATCTTCGGCGATCCGTTCCCGGCCGATCATTTCCGATTATTCCAAACGGTCGGACGAATTTTCTTCTGCGGATCGATCCAGGGCGAGGTGATCCGGCCCATAGACCGTAAAGCCGTGCAGCTCCAGGACCGATTTTGCATGATCCGCTTCGGCCCGATCGGAAAACCACCAATCGAACTTTCCCGCCCTGTCGGCGGAGAACCCGGAGAGGGCGACGCGATAGGCCGTCCGGTTCTCATCGTTCATGGGAAACTCATCAATGCCGACATGCCACCCCTCATTCGGCCCCCGACACGGATCCTCTTCCTCAGCCATTTCTCCCTCCTCATACCTTGTTTTTCGTGAACCGGCCCTACAGTCATAATAGCAACTCGTTCCCCCCCATCGGAAGCCCTCCTTTCGTAAGGTCTCTTTTTCAGCCGACGAGCGGGAGGATGGCCGGCCGGATCGGCTGAGATTCAGCGGAGAGCTGGACGAATGGAGTGCCTGCCGGAGCGAAGAACCACATTCTCCGAATCAAGGCGCGTAGCGAGATTATTTTCCGCGCAAGGGCGGCTTTCATCTCCGGTCGAAACCCTGCTGCCAGGGCGAGGGCGGATAACCCCGCGATGAGACGGTTTGAAGAAGCGTGTTTGCGGTTTGTAAAAAGAGGACTCAATGGGAAAATGTTTTGAGCCCCTGTTTGGAAGGGGCTGACGCAGACGGATGAAGAGGGAAAGGCCGACAAACTCCCGGAAATCAGGCCGTCTCTCGGGCCGAGACGGTGAAGTGCGCTGCGCTCATCCGGGTTGAAATAGGTGGGATGAGACTATTTTCGAAGTTGCGGAGTATTGTGGACGACCGCAGGCTTGGCGGTTCTTTCTTCCAAGGAACGGATGGCTCTCTGGAGGAGCCAAAGCTTAAAATGAATCTTCAGTTGCACAAAGGGGGTGAACATGTTTGAAAATTCCTCCGGGATGCTCTTTCCTGTTACAGGGAAAAGATCGAAAACGATCTGGCCATCGTTTCCACCCTGCTCGTGTATATCACTTTAAGGGATAATTATAGTCTGGGCAATCCCCTCAAAAGAGGGGGGCGCTCAATGTCCTCCCGATGCGGTGAGGAAGACCTGGCCTTGGCTTGCAATCCAGCCGTTGTTTTCGTCGAGGAAGAAGACGCGGCGAAGCTGGCTGGTTGTTTTGGCTTGCTGTCGGCTCCAGACGCCTCCGCCGTTCTCGCTGTGGAGGACCAGGCCGCCCCAGCCGGCCATCCAGATTTGAGAGGGCGAGAGAAAAGCGAGCCCATAGTAGCCATTGGTATAGTTCGGGTAAGAGGCCGCTCTCGCCTGATGCCAGGTTTGCCCGCCGTCGGTCGTTTGAAGGGCGTTGGCTTGGGACGTTCCATTGCCGCCGACGGCCCAACCGATCGGTCCGCCTGATCCGTCGATGTTTCGGCTGAATTTCAAGTCGAAAATGCGGCCATGTCCCTCGAGTTGCCCGCCGTTTTCGGCCTCATAGAAGAATTGCCAGTGCTGCCCGCCGTCGGTGGTATGCCCGACCATCCGAAGCCAGCCTTTGTCGCACGGCTCATCCCCCTCCGAGCCGCCGCCGATCCAAACCTCATTCGGCGTAATGACATCGACCGTAAAAAGGTGCGGATTATACGAAGCGACCTCCGGACGGGGTTGACCCGCATTCGGGTGATCGGCCGGGTAAACGCAAGGGGCGGGAAGCGGTCGAACCGCGCCGTTCTGCGGGATTGCTTGCCAGGTGGCGCCGCCGTTGTTGGTTTTAAAGATGAACCCGAAGCGGCCGACGGTCCAGCCGTGCTGGTTGTCGAAAAATTG
>JAHFEM010000034.1:6754-9614 GCA_023248505.1 Nitrospirota bacterium | reverse complement strand
CGATTTAATCGGGGTCAAGCGCCCCCGAAGATCCCGTTGCGGGAGGCGGCATGACGCACGACAGAGAGAACTCTATCGAGGATCGTGGCGACCGGCGCACCCATTTTCAGCCGGTTTCCATGATGGATGAGGCAACGCATCAGGAAGATTCTGCCGACGGCTCAAACATGCGTCTTCAGATCTCCAGATGTCGCACAGATCTGCATCCCAAAAGGATGGACGTGCCTCTCAACGCTTTAAAATAGGTTCTAGCGCGAAAATTTACGGCGCTCAAATGATACAATCTCCATAGCCTAGGAAATGGAGCGGCCACCAGGAATAAAGAGGCCGTGTAAAGAGGAACGCTTCGGTATTCCGGATCGGGGGTGTTGTTTTTCACTTTAATTTGATTCAAAGTCGCCCTTTTTTTTCACTTTCTTTTGATCCATCACGCATTTTTTTCAGATTGAAATGATCCATCTTCCTGCGGTAAAAAGGAAGGGAGCGCAGCTCCCTCTAAATACCACCCAGCCGAAGCGAGGAGATCTGTCAAGGACGCGCGAAGCGCGCCGCTGTAATTTCTGCATCACCTCCTTCGCCTCAGCCAAGGTCAGGCCGAATTCCGCCATGCGCAATTGCCTTCGCTCCAGTTGAACGATTTCCGATTCCCCTGTTTCTGATTCAATGACCACCTGGACTCTCACCTTCATCTTTTCCTCCCCCCTACGGTTCCTCTCTCCATCGCTCATCCCCGGCCGTATACTGCTGAAGGCGGCGATTGACCGCCCGGCGATCGAAGCGCTCCAGGGAAAGCCAGGGTTGCAACTCCTGGATCACGTCGACGCAATCTTCGAGGGCCGCCATATCCCGCGCTTTTGCGGCTTCTCGGATGTCTTCGATTAACTTGAAGCTTTGAACCGGAGTCTCTTGCCGCATTTTGATGAACTGCCATGCTCCGCCGCAATCTTCGGGCGGCGCCGACCGCTTGCCGCCTATGCAGATCGGATAGATCCGCTTAGGGACTGTAAAATAATAAACTGTTCAATTCACTCGCGATTCGCCTGAAAAATTGGCTATTTTTGAATTGGAATGAGCAAGTTATTTCTTGACGGATCCTTAGGTTCGACAGGAAGGATCTTCTCAAAGGTAATATCGTGCTGCCAGTTGTCACCGAAATCATATTCGTAAAGAAATCGCTCCCGGAGGCGGAGTCGGAAGTCGGCAAGCCTGACCTTCTGAGCCGCCTGGTCGAAAGTCGGGCCACCGTCGCGGTAAATGCCAAACTGCTTGCCGTAGATGAGGAATTGGTGCAGATGGAAATCGGTCCAACCAAAGGCAATCTGAAGGATATAATGGAGATCGGCAAGGGTATTATCGGAGCGAACCCATAGGCGGCGCCAGATCATGGGGCTGATCCGCCGCAGGACCACCTTGAATTGGTAAATGAGCGGCTGCAAAAGCTCGGTCATGGCGGGATATTATCACAACACCCTCCAAAAGATCATCTCCCCCGGTTTTATCCGGTCTCGTCTCTCGGGTATTTGCTTGAAGTTGACGTTTCCAGGGGATATGCTAAGCTTCCTTAGGGAGACCCTATGAAGCTGTCTATTTTGGTCGTGGACGACGAAAGCTCCTTCCGCTCCGTAATCGTGGAGTTTTTAATCGGAGCCGGCTTTGTCGCTGAAGGGGCGGAGTCGGGGGAGGCGGCGTTCTTTGTCCTCGACAGGCGCCGGTATGATGTCGTTTTTACCGATCTTCGGATGCCGGGGATCGATGGATTGGCGCTCTTGGATAAAATTAAAAAAAGAGACGCCTCGATCGAAGTGGTCATGGTTACCAGTCACACGTCGGTTTCTTCGGCCATTCAGGCGCTACGCCTCGGCGCTTACGATTATCTCATCAAACCGCTCGACGATCTTGAACAGGTCTTAGCCATAATAAAGCGCATTTCAGATAAACTGTCGTTAGCGGCAGAGAAGAAGCAGTTATTGGAAGACCTTCAGAGCAAAAACCAGGAATTGGAGTCATTTGTTTATACGGTCTCGCACGATTTAAAATCGCCGGTTGTCTCCATGCAGGGGATGGCCGCGATCTTGCTGAAAGATTATGCGGATAAGGTTATTGATGAAAAAGGGAAGCATTATATTGGGCGGATCATCTTCAATACGAACTATATGGAAGAGCTTATCCTAGGGCTTCTGACTCTCTCGAGAGTAGCACGGAAGGAGTACGAGCTAAAACCAGGTGAGGTCAAAGAGACGCTTGAAGAAATACTGACACTCCACGGGGAACGTTTTCGCGAGAAGGGAATCGAGGTGGCCATTCAACTTTCTCTTCCCCGCTTCGTCTTCGACCATGTTTACTTGACGCAGATCTTCCAAAATTTAGTGACCAATGCGGCGAAGTTTATGGGGGAGCAGCCTCATCCTAGGATTGAGATTGGCGGGAGAGAGTTGAAGGAATGTATGGAATTTATGTAAAAGATAACGGGATTGGGATCAATCCGGAATATCATAAGAAAGTGTTCGGCATTTTCCAACGGCTCAAAGATGTGGAAGTCGAGGGGAGTGGAGTTGGTCTTGCTATTGTTAAAAAGATTGTTGACCTTGCCGGTGGAAAGATTTGGGTTGAATCTGAGAAGGGGAAAGGAGCGACCTTCTTTGTTCAGCTGCTCAAAGAGAAACGTGGGTCATTTCCATAGGATCAAAAATACTCCCCTTGCCTGACGGTAAACGTAAAATTAGGCTCTAACCTCGTAAGGAATAACGTATTTGAATATTCTTACCACAGGAGATCTTCCGGTCAGGAGGTTACCTACTTCGGAATAAGGGATCTCATCCCTGTGGTAGAGAGTGGCCGCGGATGCGGCCGCATCGGCGCT
>JAHFEM010000034.1:467-6744 GCA_023248505.1 Nitrospirota bacterium | reverse complement strand
ACGCGCCAACTGCACTCGGGTAATCCCGCGGAAACTCCAGCGGAGGAGGTCGCGTTTAGCCTTTTGCTAATTCCGACGGACAGATTTCGGCCTGGAATCCCATTTGCGAAGGCTTGGAAACTTAAAATATGCTCTTACGCCTCCTGCGGGGTGATTTTTTTGGGGAGGGGAATTTAGAACCTAACTTAAGGAACAAGCAGGTGCAACATCCATTCCGGCGATACTTACTTCTAGGGTGGGTCCTTTCTCTGCTCTGGCCGCTCCCCGGCTGGGGAGCGGCTCCGGCCGGCCAGTGGTGGGATCTGACCTATTTTTATCGCCAGAAAGTGACCCTCACCACCGGGGCCACCCCGCCGGTCAACCGCTACAACGGCTACAGCGTCTTGCAGACACTCGACACGGCCACGCTGATTGCCGCGGGCAAGATGCAGTCAACGTGCAGCGATCTGCGCCTGCTCTGGTGGAACGGAGCCGCCTGGGTTCAGCTCGATCGGGATGTCCAGGGGTGTAACACGGCCGGCACGCAGGTCTGGTTCAAGCTGCAGACCGATATCTCCGACAGCGCCAGCGACGACAACTATTACATCTATTACGGAAACGCGTCGGCCCCCGCTGGACCAGTGAACAAAAATAATGTCTATCTCTACTATGACGACTTCGAGTCGTATGCGATCGGCGCCGTTCCAACCGGCTGGACCGTTCTGGTCGGAAACGTCTCTGTCCAGACCAATGCAGTGACGGGGAGCAAGAGCGTGAGGATGGACAGCGCGACGGCGGGGAGCCGGATCAACCTTCGTAGAGACATTACCCCGACCGAGGCTGATATTCTGGTGGAGGCTGACTGCATGTTTGACGGGAGCGCCACTGCCAACCGCTACTGCGGGCCCGGCGCGCGCTGGAGCGGGACGGGCGCTGCGGACGAGACCGGCTACATGACAGATATCCGCTACAACACGAACGGGAGCGTCACCCAAAGGTATGTGGCAGGAACCTGGACCGGGATCGGGACCTTTGCCGAGGCGGTCACCCCGAACACCGTCTATCGGGTCCGCCTTACCCTCCGCGGCAGCGCCCTGAACATGTATCGGGATGGGGTATTGAAGTTGACCAATACAGACACCTCCATCGCAGCGGCGAATATGCTCGGGATCGATGCCTACAATGGATCGACTGGCGCTTATGAGTTTCTAGACAACTTCCTGGCCCGGCGCTACACAAATCCGGAGCCGACCACCACATCCGCGGCGGAGGAGGCGGTGACATTGAACCTGGTCAAGCAGGCCTGGCTCGTTGGCGGAAGCGCGCCCCTGGCCCTGACCAACGGAACGCCAGCCAGCGCCACCGTCCCTTCCGGTCAAACGATTGTTTTTCTGATCTATGTCAAGAATAGCTATTCAGCGGGGGCCTCCGATGTCCGCTTCTCTGACCTGCTGGACGTGACGGCCAGCGGCTTTAGCTACGTTGTCAATAGCCTGGTGCGGACCTCGGCCACCTCGCCACCGCCTTATACCGCTTCCGATTTGACCATTTTTAATGCCACTGCCCCCGGCACCGGGACGGCGCTCACCGACGCGGTCGATGGGGATGTCGCCTCAATCTGCGACACCGGGGCGGGGAGTTGCCCAGGGCCTGCGCCCAATCGGATCACAGTCGGAAACACGAGCGGAATTCCCCTTCCTTCTCAGGCGAACGGGACCCTCAGCATCGCGGCGAGTTCCATTTTCGCGATCCGATTTCAGGCGGTGAAACAATAGGAGCCGATCGGAAGAGGAACCGCTTCCTCCCTCCTCAGAAAGTCGATTATCATCTGCGGATTTGAATGTTCCCTCGGGTGAAGGCCCGCCAAGTGAATAGTCCTTGATTCCTGAGTTATTCTGCGCACAGCGGGAGAGATCGATTAAAAATCCTGGATTCCTCAAAACCTCTTTTTGTCATTTGCCTATAGAACGTATGACCCAAATGTAGAGGATTCCTTTAGAACCCGGTAAGGTATAGACCACAAAGGACAATAAAAACAGATATATCAGCTTTGTATATCTTCCATTGCCTTTCGGCACGTCTCTTGTATTCCCCTTAGCTAAAAATAGTCTCAACCACCCGATAAGAGCGGCCGCTCCCGAAAGGAATCGGTTGCAAAGCCATTGACCTAAAGCCGGGCGCGCAAAAGCAGCGCGCCGGCCAAGGCGACACGATGGATGCCGAAGTGGTCTGCCGAGGGACAGTTTGATGTTTTCGCTCTCTTCGTATGCGCCCACTCCTGAGTCGGGGGTGGGCTCTTTATTTTTGATCGGAAGAAATGGACAACCACCCACACCCAAGGGAGAGAAAAAATGAAGATTCGAATCTTGAATGTTTTATTGAGACTGGCCCTTTTTTTCGGCCTGATTCATCCCAGTTCCATTCAAATAATCCAAGGCAAGGTACGGGTACCGGACAGTCCAACAAAAAGGAAGAGAAGGATGCAGATCCACCTCGACCCTTTAAACAAAGGAGGAATGACCATGTTTAAGCATTGGAGAGAAAATATCCTATCGGTGGCCACGGGATTGAGCCTGGCAGTCGTGATTTTTATGACCGCGATGGGACCGGCCGCAGCCTACGCGGCGATCAACAGCGTCAACAACGTCGCGGGCGGCAGCAACACGCTGACCGGCTCCGGGAATGTCACGGTGAACGCCGCGGCTCTGCAACTGGTGAAGCAGGTCTACACCACCGGTGGAAGTTGTCTTGCGAGCGCCCCGGCGGACCCCGCTTGCAACAGCAGCGCCACAACCGCGACGGTTCCTTCCGGGACGACGATCAAATTTCTGATCTTTGTGAAAAACACAGCGGATATTATTCTCACCGATATCCGCTTCAACGACGTCCTCGATACCTCCGGAACAGGATTCACCTATGTCGCCGCTTCAATCAGACGGACGGAGACCGCGACCCCGCCGGCCGACACCGCGGCCGCCGCAACGATCTTCGGTGACGCGAACGGGGTCTCCGGAATCGCCCTGACCGACGCGTTGGACACCGACGTGGCGGGTTCTTCAGCCGGCACAATCAGCGCCGGGGGGCCCGGGGGCGCCGGAAACAACGCCGCACTCGCGATCAACGCGCATCAGTCGTTCGGAATTATCTTCCAGGCGACGAAGAACTAAGTCGTTCCAATCCGGATATTAAAACCTTCCTGCGCTTTGGGCGAGGAGAGTTTGTTCCGTTCTGACTCAACCTAATTGCGTCGTCGGATAGGCTCTACCGTCCAAGGCGAGGAATATTTCAGGTTCGAGGCAAGAAGGCGGAATGAGGCGACAGCGGTGCTCAGTTCGATTTTAAAAGAAGCAAGGGGTTCCACGACCAGACTTGCGGCCATTCTTATCCTGCTGGGGATTTTCTGGCCGATGGGTTTCCTTGCGACGGCGGCGACCAACACCGCCATTGACCCGGGAGGAGGGTCCGTGAGGTTGGTCCCTTCCGGGCCGGTTACGGTGAATAGTGTGACTCTCGCGCTGATCAAGCAGGCGCGCGATCTCTCCGGCGCCGTTCTGCCCAATGGATCCAATGTCGCCTCCGGCCAGCAGATCTATTTTGTTCTTTATGTCGACAACCCCACCGCCGTCAGCGCCTCCGATATCCGCCTCACCGATCTCTTAAACGAAGCGCAATTCACATACGTTCCCAACAGCATTGAAACAACCGCCGTTCCCACCGGATCGAACAACGCGGCGATCTGGGGAGGCGCCTGGACGCCTCTGACCGATGGGGTCGGAGCGCCCGATGACATCGCTTCCATTACCGACAGCGGCGGCCCGCCGGGACTGGATAAGGCAACGATCGGGGCGGTTTTAGGTCAGGCGAATCAGGTCTTGAATATTCCAGGCAATACATTGTGGGCCATTCGATTCAAGGTCATGGTGAAGTGAGAAGGATGAGGAAAGGATTTCATAAGACAATCATGAGCGAGCAGGCGGCCAGAGAATCTTCCGGCGGCCGGAGGGTTTTGCTTTTCCTTCTGCGGTTGTTTGCGGGCTTTCTCTTTCTGATCTCTCTCGGGACGCCGTCTGAAATCTTTGGACAAACGATTCAGAACTCGGCCACGGGATCTTCCGGGGCGACCCCCCTGAATATGACCAACGCCACCGTCACGCTCAATCGAACCGGCGCGGTCGGCAACGCCGTGACTTCCCTCCTGGCGGAGATCAATCCCAATGCCGTGGCGGTGAAGAGTGTCGGGAATCTCTTTGTATACGATCTTCTTCCGACGATTGGGGGATCGGACACTGGGATCAACCAGGTGACGATCACGGCCCCCGCCGGATACAGTGGCCTGACCGCCACCGGCGTTTCAGTCGGCGGCGCTGCCCTCCTATCAAATTGCCCGGCTCCAACGGCGGGACAATACTGCGCCACCCTCTCGGGCCAGGTGATGACGATGACGTTAGGGGCCAATGCCACGACGAGTCTCACCCACTTGAAGGTTCAATTCACGGCGTCCGCGCCGGCGGTTCTCGGAAAGGGAGATTTTGTCTCGACCGTCGATGACACGGCGACCCCGACGATCGCGCTGCAGGGCGCTGCCGCGGGCGACGCCGATGGGATCCCGACCGACGCCAACAGTATCACGGTCGAGGTGAAGCCTTCTGCCGATCCCGACAAATCGACCGTCACGGCCGATCCAGCGATCGTCCTCGCCAACGGGGTCGCCGCAAGCTCGATCACCGCGACCTTGCGTGACGTTGCGGGGCAGCCGGCGCCCGCCAAAAATGTCGATTTCTCCTCCGACCGGAACGGGGTCCTGGCTCTGGATCTCTTCACGAAACCGGCCAAGCCGACCGACGCGAACGGCGCCGCAGTTGGGACCGCCCGCTCCAATGTTCCCGGCGTGGCGACGATCACCGCCACCGACATGACCGATAACATCGTGGTGACCATGAAGCCGAAGATCTTCTTCACCCAGGGACTCGTCCTCAAGCTGACCAAGAGCGCGAATAAAAAAGAAGGGGCGGTCGGCGATGTCATCACCTATCTAGTGGAGATCAAGAACACGGTCGCGAAGGATGTGTCTCTGGTCCATATCGAGGACCACGTTCCACCCGATTTCAAATATATCAAGGGAAGCGCGTTGTTGAACAAGCAAAAAGTCGCCGATCCGTCCGGAAACAGAACACTCACCTTTGACGTCGGGACCGTTCCGGCGCTGGTCGATCAAAATAAAAACGGCGTCGCCGATCCAGGTGAGCAGGGTTACGTCACTTTGAGTTATCAGTTGGTGATCGGCTCGGCGGCCAAGCCGGGGGATTATGCCAACACCGCCGTGGCGAAGGATGTCTGCGACCTCTGTCTCATCTCGAACCAGGCTGATGCGAAGGTAAAGGTGACGTTTGATCCGATCTTCGATCTCGGGACGATCATCGGAAAGGTTTTTTTCGATCAGAATCAAAACGGCTGGCAGGATACCGGGGAAGAGGGGGTCGTCGGCGCGGTCGTCGCCCTCGACAACGGAACCTATGTGACGACCGACGCCAACGGTCTCTTCCATTTCCCAGGCGTTGCGCCGGGCGAGCGGTTGATCAAAATCAACAAGGCAACCCTTCCGCCGGGGACCAAAGTGACCAACGAAGAGGCGAGAATCATTCAGGTCACCCGGGGCCTCATGGCAAAGGTTAACTTCGGCGTGGTGTATGACCGCCAGACCGAACATATCGGCAGTCCCGGCAAGACGGGGGTGGCGCTTGCGCCGACGACCGAGCGGGCCCCGGTTCAGATTGCGGGTCATATCGAGGGAATGCAATTGTTCGTCAATGGGACCGCTGTCGATCTCCCTTTGAGTGAAGTCCGCCTCGGGGTGGAGGATCTCCAAGAGACGGTCGAAATCAAAGAAGGAAAATTGACCGGGCCGGTCTCCTTCTCCACCCTCGTTGACAAACCGGAGGAGGTCACGGAATGGCGACTGATCATCTTGGATCCCCGAGGAAAAGTTTTTAAAGAGATCGAGGGGAAAGGGGCCCCGTCAAAGCGGGTCGAATGGAACGGAAAAGGAAAGAACGGAAAACTCTTGGACGGAGGAGAAATTTATCAGTATCAAATTCATGTCCGGTATCAAGACGGAACCTCCGACGCCAGCTCGAAGCGTCTCTTCGGCGTCAACAAGACCTCCGCCATTTCGCTTAACCTGATGGGCTCCGCCTTTGAGACCGGGTCGAAGGAGATCGGCGAGAAAACGGTGACGATCCTTCATGAACTCGCCGAGACCCTGAAGAAATATCCGGCGGAGAAGATTACGATTGAAGGG
>JAHFEM010000034.1:0-457 GCA_023248505.1 Nitrospirota bacterium | reverse complement strand
AACCGGCGGCGATGAAATCAACCTGGCCCTCTCCAAAGCCCGGGCCGAAGCGGCGATGACCTACCTGGTCGAAAAAGAGGGGGTCGCGCGAGAGCGCTTTGTTTTGAAGTGGTACGGCAAATCAAGGCCGATCGCCAGCAACCTCATTTCAGAAGGGAGGGAGATGAACCGGAGGGTGGAGATCAAGGGGGATGCGAAAGAGATGGAGCAGGCGAAGATCTTAAACCAGCTCCGCTCCGAGCCGACGGTGGTCATCAATGGTGAGAAGATGAGGATCGATCCCGACGGGCGGTTTGCGGCCGAGATCATCGAAGAGATCGACCGGCTCAACCTGCAGATCGCAAACCGACAGGGGAAGGTGACCGAGACGACCCTCGCCCTTCCTTCGTTGAAGATCCTCCGGCCGGCCCAGAGTGTTGAGCTGATCTATGGCGATCAAAACGACATTTATAAAGTC
>JAHFEM010000033.1 GCA_023248505.1 Nitrospirota bacterium | reverse complement strand
GAGCGATTCCTTTCCTCCCCCCGAGACGATCAATGACGCCTCGGCCAGCCCATAACAGGGATAAAAAGCCTCTCGGCGGAAACCGCACGGCTCGAAGGCGACGGCAAAGCGGTCCATCGTTTCACGCCGAACCGGTTCGGCGCCGTTGAAGGCGATCGCCCAGCGGCTCAAATCGAGCTCCGCTTTCTGCTCGGGGGTGATGTTCCGGACGCAATGGTCATAGGCGAAGTTCGGCCCCCCGCTGGTCGTGGCCCGATAACGTGAAATGGCCTGAAGCCAACGGACCGGGCGTTGAATAAAAGAGGCCGGCGCCATCAGGATGCAGGGGAAGCCGCCGTAGAGCGGCTGCAGCATCCCGCCGATCAGGCCCATGTCATGGTAGGTCGGAAGCCACGAGACGACCACGCTGTCGGGCGCATGCCCGAACCGCTCATAGATCGATGCCTCGTTGTGAAGGAGGTTGCGGTGGGTTAGCATCACCCCCTTTGGTGTTCCGGTCGACCCGGAGGTGTACTGAAGAAAGGCGAGATGCTCCGGGTGAATCGTCGGTTCGCGCCACGTCTCTTCTCCCCCGGTCAAAACATCGGTCGCCATCCATTTCACGAACGGCAGCTCCGGGGCCCGCTTGAACATCGAATCGATTTTGGAGAAGACCGCCTCGGTGCTGAGGACCAGCGAGGCCCCGGCATCCTGAATGATCGCCTGAAGCCGTGGAAAGGCGCGATCGTTCCGGGGCGGATAGGCAGGAACCGCGACCACCCCCCCATAAAGGCAGCCGAAAAAGGCGGCGATGTAATCGAGTCCCGGCGGGTAGAGCAACAGGGCCCGCTCCCCCTCCCTGCAGCGGGATTGAAGCAAGGCGGCGATTCCCCTCGCCTGCCGATCAAGCTCGCCATAGGTCAGATGCCTCTCGGCCGTCTCCCCGTCTAAAAGAAAGGTATAGGCCCGTTGCGCCGGCTGCTCCAACGCGCGGCGGCGCAGCAATTCAATCAAGGTCTCGGGAGACGATCCCGAATAAAGATGGGGTGAAGTGGCCATGACGATCCTCCAAATTTTCGACGATCTGTTTTCAGCTTCTTCTTTAAGGCGATGCGGTCGCGTGACTCTCGAAGAGCCGGATGAGATCTCCCAGCGTCTTAATGCTCCTCAGGTCTTCCTGGACAAAGAAGCGGACCTCGAACTCCTCCTGAAGCTCGATCAGCATCTCGATCAGCGCGAACGACTCCGCCACCAGATCGGTCAGGGCCGTTTCTTCTTTCAAAAAGGAGACCGGCTTTTTAATGAATTCCGCGATTTTCTCTTTGAGCTTATCTTGATCGAACATTTTCCATCCTCCCTGTTTTTTGTTTGATGAGGTGCTTGATTCTCTCTTCGTGTTCTTGCGACATCGTCCGGTAGACCTCCTGATCGGCTTCGTGAAACCGCTTCAGCGTTGCGTCGATCAGATCCTTCCCATAATCCCCCTCCATCGATCTCAGCGCGTCCCGGATCCACTGGATATGCCACTTCTCATCTTCCACGATCTTTCCCAGCGCTTCCTCCGTTTCGGGCTGGATGTTGGGAATCTGGCTGTGAAGCATATACTGGTGGATTGCCCGCCGTTCGAAGACTTGCGTGATCGCCAGCACTTCCATCAGGTTCGCCGGCATTCCGGCCGCCGACAGGTACTGGTCCTGATACGCGGCGCTCAGCTTGATCGGCTTCGATCCGAGCTTCTCGATGCAGGCGGTCCAATACCAGGCGTGGACCGCTTCGTCGGTGAAATGTTTGGTCATGTCCCGCTGGATCGGACCGGGCTTCATCGATTTCGCGAGCCTTCCGAAGAAGAGCGCGCCGCTGATTTCGGAGGTGCGATAAAAACTAAGGATCCAGAGCTCATTTTCGTCCAGCATGATCATCCCTCCTCGGGTAAATGGCGATTGAGATCCATCCTTCCCCGCAGGGATAGGAAGCATAATGCATTTCGATCTCCCGGCCATGGCGGACAAACGCCGTCCCTCGCCATGCGCCGGGATCTTTCATCCGGTAGTCGGGAAGCCCGGTCTCGTCGTTTCCCGGATCGGCCTTGAAGAGCGACTCTTTCACGGTCCAGAGCCGAAGCAGGTGCGCCGGCCGGTCGGATTCCCTCTGGCGATTAAGCCAATCGCGCTCTTCCGGCGTGAGAAAAAAACGGGCCGAGTCGGGATGGGGCGAACGGCCGACCTCCAGATCGATGCCGATCCCCCCCAGCCGGTCGGAATCGGTGCCGATGGCGACGGCATAACGCCCGCTGTGGGTGAGGGAGAACCGCGGATGGGGAAAGCGCACTTCGGAGGTATCGTCTCTTTCCCCCAAACGGAGGAGCAGCCGCTTGAGGGCCGATCGCCCCTTCAGCCACGACTCGCGCCGGGGAAGCGCTTCCAGCGCCCGGTAACGAATCCGCTCCCGGGGCGACAATCGCCGGGGGTCGACGCTCCTTCCCGAGGCGGCGATCGCCAGAGGAATCCCGAGATCCTCCTCAAATTTTTTGCTCAAACTCTTTTCATCGAGACGCATGCTGCAATTCCCTCCCCCATTTGGTCCGAACCAGGTAGTCGCAGGCGTTCCGGACCAGCCGGCGCGCATCGGGCGCCTGATAATCATCAAGGGCCGAAACCAGATTCCGGTTTTGGACCTCTTTCTGGATGAAAAGCTGCTTGGAAAACGGGGCGACGCTGGAGACCGATTGATTGAGAATCCCAGCCCCGAACGTGTTCACCCCCTGCGCCAGGAGATCGAACGACTCGGCGTCGGAGTAGAGCGGTTTCAAGACCCGCCTCATTTTGAATTCCGGCCGCTCTCCATACGTCTCAAAAACGAGGTCGATCAGCGTCCCGAGCGAGAGCGATTCTTCTTTGGTATGAGCGATATGATAGATCGACTTTTTCAGCGATGTGCTCAGCAGCGAAAAAATGGCATTCGCGGCGAACTCCCCGGTGATAAAGTAGAGCGGGGTCTCGGTCTTCCCCGGGATGAGAGAGAGAAGGCCGTAATAAAATAGCTTCAGCGTATTGTGGAAGGCGTTCTGCTGCGTCACCGTTCCTTCCTCGTTGTCGGCGATGACCGTCGCCACTCGGAAGATCTGCCAGGGAAGATCGGCGAATTCAGTGAGGAGGAGATTTTCGGAGGCCCATTTCGACCATTCATAATAATTCGCGAACCCCGCGCGGTTGTCCATCGCCTCCTCCTCGATGGGGCCCGGCTTCAGTCCGGAAGAGTAGACCGTGCTCAGCAAGGCGAAGCGCTCCAGAAAAGGGCATTGAGAAGCGAGCCGGAGAAGCTTCTCCGTTCCCTCGACGTTGACCCGGCGCGCCGTGGTTTCGTCCACGTTGAAGCGGGTCACCGCCGCCGAGTGGATAATGACTTTAATCTCGGCCGGATCGATCGTGTCAAACGGATCGGGGTTGACCAGATTGCCCCATCGGCAGAAAACCCGGTCGGCCTCGACTCCGAGCCGCTGCCGAATCCGCTCCTGTTTCGCCGCGAATTCTTCCGGGTCGCTCGCCCGGACCCAGAGCAGAAGGTTCTCCTCGGTCGATTGAAGGGTGCGCTTCGCCAACGCAAGGCCGAGATAGCCATCTCCGCCGGTAATCAGAATCTTTCGCGTTTCCATTTTATTCGCTCTCCAAAGCGGGCCAATCGGATTCGTTCGGCCCAAAGTGAGTTAAAAAGAGATAGATCCATCGCTCAAGCCCAAAGGCGACGCAGCCGGAGAAGGCCTCGCTCCCCTCGCGCTGAATCCCGAACGCCTCTCCGAAATAGTTCCGGTGAAAATTCACCGATCCAATCGCCAGCCGGTCTTCGAAGACCATCTCCTGCTTGACCGGGGCGAGCTTCTGAAGGAGGTATTTCGGATTCTGAGAGGGATTGAAGAACGGATCCGACGCATCCTTCCAGACGACCGGAAGGCCCAACTTTTCGAAAAACCGGGAGAGCCGCTCCTGATAGGAGGCGAGAAACGCTTTCACCTCTTCCGAGCTGCCGATGCAGACGATCTCCCGCATCGAAAAACTCCACTGCCGCTGCAACGGGAGATAGTGCGATTCCCGGCGGAAACAGTGGGCCCGGGTCGTCAGATAAGCCGGCTGCTCGAAGTGCTCCCCCTGGAAGAAGTGGTAGAAGTGATAGCAGGCGGCCGGCGTGATGACATCCCGGATCGGCGCGGTGGCGGTCAACTGGATCTCTCCTTTTTCATTCATCGGCGTTCCTTCGCCGAACTGTTTCAGATTCTCCTCGCTCGCATCGAGGGTCACCGGAAAGGTGATCAGGTGGGGAAAGGAGCGAAAGTAATCGAGCTTTGCCAAGGCCTTCGCCGGGATAAAGGGGGGAAAGTGATGTTCCCGCGCCCGGCACTCCGCCGCCCAGGTCAGGAAAAGCCGGTCGAGCCGGTGGAAGAGCTGGAAGAGAGGGCCGCTGAACGCCGACTGGCCGTTCTCGTACCAGCGGTAGCCGGGGAGCTTTTCGAAATCAATCTCCGTTTTAGTAGACATAGCTCTCCTTTCTGAAAAAATTCTCATAGAGGGTATTGACGTTCTGAAAGATTCCCGGCTTCAACTTCTCTACGTCGACCGATTTGCCGGTCAACTGCTCGAGAAAGAGAAGAAGATCCATCACCTGGAGCGATGAGATGATCCGCTGCTCGATGATCGGCGTCTCATCGGTTAAATTCTCCGGACGGATCTTTCCGTTGGTTTTCACAATCCAATCGCGTAGCGCCTTTCGTATTTCCAGTTCCGTCTTCATAGAACCGGCTCCTCTTCTAGAATGTTGTTCTCTAAAAAATAGCGGATGCACCCTTCCGAGATTTTCTTTCGGTGCGCCTGAGCACGCGGGTTTGCGAACGCTCTTTCTTGAAGCCGGTAGGGATCTTCCAGACCGGCGTCCTTGTAGACATCGGGGTTGTAATACTCCTTCCAGGTGGCCGAAATGTAGCCCGCAAGGTAGCGGCGCACTTCCTGGACAACCTCCGGGGGCCAGACGGCGGCGTAGCGTTGAAAAAGCTCCTTCACCAGATTTCGGCCGAAGACCAGGTGACGCATCTCATCCCGGTGATGAGAGAGATTGATCTGCCGGGCGATCGGCGCCAGGCGCGCGTCCTTGGACATCTTCACGTTATAGAGATCGACGATCTCCTCGAAGATGAGGACCTTGGCGAAAAAGAGAAAGCCCTCCTCTCCCGGCGCATAGTCGCGCGGAAAGACCATTTTCCGATCCCGGTAAATCTTGCCCGCATATCTCGTGCAAAATCCGCCGAAGTAGATCATGTGTTTGTTTTCTTCGTCGAGGAAGTGGTGCAGGTAAGGAGAGAGTTCCTGGTTCCCCTTTTGATAGAGCTGCCGGGCCAGCCCCTCGACCAGCGATTTCTCGCCGTGGATGTTCAGGCTGAAAAAATTGACCGTCTCATAAAAGCTCAGCTTTTTCTTCTCCCCTTCGGTCAACCGATCGTATTCCGGCATTCCGTAGATCGAGAGGAGCTCGGGACTCATGAACCACCCCTCCGGATCGAGCGCTTCCGGCCATTCCATCGCGGAATAGGGATTGGCATACTCTTTTTTCGACGCTTCGCACAGTTTTTCAACGATTCTCGGAAAGTCGCCCATCGGTTACCTCTTCTCTAAGATGACGCACTGCCAGTTCAATCCATAGCCGGCCATGAACAGGAGGACCCGCTCGCCCGGCCGCACTTTCCCATCCTCCACCAGCCGGCGGAGATTGACGATGTTGTCGCCGCTGATCATATGACCGACCTCTTCGATCGTCGGGTAGTAGAACCGCTCATGATCGAACTTCAGGAGGCGGGAGAGGATCTGTGACGCCTTGATGTTGGTGTTCTGGGGAACGATCCAGGCAATATCGGAGAGCTGCAGGCCCGCTTTCGCCAGCGTCTCCTGAATGATCCGGTGCGAGTAGCCGAAGTAGCTGCCGACCGTCTCGTCGTCGGAGGCGAGCGCCATCGCCCCGTTGGTGATGCCGTGGCCGGCGACCATCCGGAAGCCCTCCGGTTCGTCGGAGACGACGCAGGCGGCCGCGCCGTCGGAGATGAGGTTATACGCCTGCTCATAGAGCGCCCCCTCCGGAAACCGGTCTGCCGTGACGCAGAGGACCCGCCGGATCTCCCCCTCCGTCGCCAGGAACATTTTCGCGATCCGGAGGGCGCCGAGCATCCCGGTGCAGGCCTGCTGGGTCAAGCCGATGACCATTGCCTTCTCGAGACCGAAATCGGATTGCAGGTGGCTTCCGGCGAAATCCATCAGATACTTCACGTCCCGGCTCTCGCGGAATTTTTTTTCGTCCCCGACATTTCCATTGGCCGGAATGCAGGTGGAGTAGATGATCGCGCCGATCTCGCCGAGCTCCTTTTTGATCTCCTCGACCGACCGCCGGGCCAGATCGTAAGCGGTGTCTTCCGGAGCGGAGAGGTAATGCATTCTGAACCCGGCCTCTCTTAGGGAGGCGGCGCGGGAGAGGGTTCTTCCGCTTTCGGCCGATTCTTCGACCGTGGCGACCCGATCTCCCAGCGCGAACGATAAGTGGTTGACATATGCTTCTTTCATATCGTCTTCACCCCCCCTCGCGGCATGAACCGGCCGGTCTGTTGCATATATGCTTCATACTCCGCGCCGAACTGCGACGCCTGGAGGCGCCGCTCTTCCCTCGCGGCGGTGTAATTGAGAATCAGGTATCCATAAACCAGCGTAAATACCATCGCCGGATGCGGGAAAAAGAGGAGCGCCCCCAAAAGGGAGAGAAGGAATGAGACGTAAAAGGGATGCCGGACCCAGCGATAGGGACCATAGGTGACGATCTGTTGGGGGGCGTCATTCTCCTGGTGCCAGAGGGCGAGCGGAACCCGGTGAATTCCGACCGTCACGAAGATCAGCGCAATCGAGGCGACGCTGAATGGAACGGAGAGAATCTCCAGAAGCCGGCCTGCTGCGCTCCCATACCCGATCAGGGGCGAGACCCACCCTCCCAGCGAAGCAATCAAAATTAAAGAGCAGAGAAAGAAGGGAGCGGCGGTCAGGCACCACATCCCATTGAAGCGCCCATCTCTTCTAAAAAAGAAAAATGGAAGGGCGCCGATGAAAATAAAATTCAACAGGAACAGAAGTAACACAGCCATATTCATCATCTTGACACCTCATGAAAGGTTTGATATCGATTTCGATTGAACCGATGAATCTCGTCTACGATCCGTCGACGCCCCCTGAGGGACCGCCGTTTGTTTTGTGTTTTCCCTAAGAGCAATCCCAATGCCAAAAAATTTTTAATCTTAAAAGGCGTTTTAAGCGATCCTTTCGCTTCCGGACGACTTTGAAATCGGCTTGAACCCCCTGTCTGAATTTTTTTATAGATACACTGTATCCAATAGATTTTAGGAAAGGCGATTTCCCGTCGGCATCCTTCGAGCACCGGTCTTCGTCTGCGGGCCGGGATGCAGACGCCCTTTTATATGGAGCGCTGAGATGGCTGTGAAAATGAATCTTGACTTGATCGTGTAGGGTTTTTGATTCGAAGTGGAACGTGCGAAGGAGGTCGTAGCCCCTTGAGAGAATCACCGCTTGCGAAGGGTCCGAAGAAGCGGCTACGATCGATTGGGATGGAAGGAGACGGTCTCTATGCTGAGCGTTGAGACGAGGACAGGTCGGGTTGCGATCGAAGCGCGAGGGAGCGGACCGCCCCTTCTGCTGCTGCACGCAAACCCGGGGGACCATCACGACTACGATGCCGTTGTTCCCGCTCTAGCCGTGCGGTATCGCACCCTCGCCGTCGATTGGCCCGGCTTCGGCGCATCCCCTCCTCCTGCCTCGCCGCGCTCCGCCTCGGCGATGTGGATGGCAGCGGTGCTGGAAGACCTCGTTCATCGGCTTCAGCTGGAGCCGGTCATCCTGGTCGGCAGCTCCGTCGGCGGTTACGCAGCGGCACGCCTGGCGATCGAGCACCCTGAGCGGGTGCGGGCGCTTGTGCTGGTCGATTCGGGGGGCTTTACTCCTTACAATGTTCTGAAGCGCCTATTTTGTTGGTTCAAAGGGAGCGAGTTTGTCTCGCGGCGGATGGCCGGCAGGTTCGCGAAATTTTATCTCAGGCGCCGAAATCCGCTCGTCGAGCAGATCATCGCTCGAACCTACGCCGGACAATCCAATCTCGCCCGGGTCGCGATCGACGCAGCCATCTGGCGCAGCTTTCTCCATCCCGACCACGACCTGCGTCAGCGCGCAGCGAAGATCATGGCGCCGACGATGCTTATTTGGGGACGCGAGGACCCGGTCCTCCCCGTCGGCACCGATGCTCAAGCGGCGCAACGCTGCATTCCGGGTGCTCGCCTCGTGGTGCTCGACACGGGCCACGAGCCGTTCGCGGAAGATCCGGAGACGTTCCTCGCCGCAGTGGAGCCCTTTCTGAAGGATGCATTGGAACGGTAACGGCGTTAAGACTGAGCCATCAGGATGGAAAAGATGACCGGTCGTTTTTTCAGGAAAAAAGCTGACCTAGTTGTACGCGTACTCTTCTATGTGGATTCTTCCTTGACGAAGAGAAAAATAAGTCATCCAACAAAAGTAAAATTGATTCGAATCCGATCTGGGGTGATGGAGAATGTTTTGTGAACGTCAGAAAGTGCGTTGAGATTTCGCAGTGAAATCAAAAAAGAGAGCCGTTGAGATGGTCTCCAACGGCTCCTTGAACGTGGCTCCCATACAGGACACGTTTCGAACTTTTTGTTATGCGCCGGGTCCAGAAATGAAGAAGGTTTTCGAGGATCTTCGGAATTTGACGCGAGTCAGCTGAATCGCATTTGGCTTTCTATTACATTCGAGCCCGGACAGGCATTTCTAAGCACGATTTAGACGCCAACGGAAGAGATTGCTCTACGACGTGTTGTGACCTTGAATCATTGTCGGCACAAAGTAGAGCAGCGGAACGACGAGAAAACAGGCCAACGATAAATAAACATTCACAAATACGAACAGAATCGATAACCCATAGAGTGTGATTGCAGGGATACTGTGTCTCGGCCCCAGCGCTTTTGAATTTTCCTCTTTAAAGAGCTTTGCATGGCTTGCGTAGCGCCTCAACGCGTAAAAAGTCAACGCCGCGAGAAGAGCGTCGACGCCATAGAGAAGGATCGGAAATGGGTCGGTCGGGTGATCCCCCAGCATCGCCGTTGGAAAGGGGAGGAAACAGAGCCAGAGCAAGAGAAGATTATTCAACCAAACGAGTCCGATCGTGACCCGGCCGATATGGCGGAAAAAATAATGATGACTGACCCAATGGATACAGATCATGACAAAAGTCAGGATGAAACTGACCACTTTCGGAATCAGCGGCGCCATGGCCGCGGCATACTGACCGAAGCTGGAATGATTCGCCACGTCCGGCACGCGCAACTCGAGGACGAGCAAGGTCAAGATGATTGCAAAAACCCCATCGCTGAAGGCTTCAAGTCGAGCTTTTGACATATTGTTCGTCGCTGACCTTTTCCATCCAGTCGACGACCTTGCCGTCGAGCGGTTCCTGAATGGCGATGTGCGTCATCGCCGTGGTCGGGGTGGCGCCGTGCCAATGCTTCTCATTCGGCGGGCACCAGGCCACGTCCCCCCGCCGAATTT
>JAHFEM010000383.1 GCA_023248505.1 Nitrospirota bacterium | reverse complement strand
CGACAACCATCGTGAGGTAGCCATCCGCATACGGGCGGAGTCGGTAGGGGATCTGAAGCGCCGTCCGGAGGGCGGAGCGGGCGCCGTCTCCTCCCACCACCACCGGAGCCTGGAATATCGTTCGCTCGCCGCCCCACTCCACTTCGACCCCGGCTGGCCTTGCCCCTTCGTAAAGGAGGTTTCGAAAGGTCGCCCCCCAGAAGAAAGCAATATTTTCGGCCTGAGCGACCTTCTCCAAAAGAAGTTTCTGAGCCACCCCGGGGAGAAGGATAAGCGAGTAGCCGTAGGGAGGGGGAAGAACGCGGTAATCGATGGTGCAGAGGAGGGGCCCCGATGCTTGATAGAAATCGACCCGCTCATTTCGATAAACATCCTCGGACAGAAGATTCGAGAGAAGGCCGAGCCGGCCGAGGAGGCCGAGGCCGTTCGGCTGGATGATTTCACCCCGTGGGAGCGAAGCCGGATGGGGTTGTCGATCGAGAATTGCGATCCGAAGTCCCTTCTTCGCCATCTCGAGCGCGAGGACAAGTCCCCCCGCACCGCTGCCGACGATGATCAAATCCCATTTCTTGTCTCCTGACACGGCTTTCTCCCTGATGAAGGCCCTACTCTACTTGAGCCCACAGTCAACCGTCAAGTTAGCATTTGACGATCGGCGGATATTTGAATACACTGATTTAGGAAGTCGAAGAGATCTTCTTCTCCAGTCGGTCTGTAGAGGGCGAGGAGGATACGGAATATGCTTACCAAGGAGGAACGTTGGGGCGGCAAGGTCGTTGGACGGATGAGAATTTCAAAGAGCAGCTTTTATCGATTATGGACCGGAAGAATCACTGGGCATGGAGTCACTTCAGCGGTCCCAAGACCAGCAAAGCGCAGCTAAAGATTCACTATCAACAAGAGTATGCGGTATACGTTCGTGATTTTCCCATTTTTCTCGGGCGGCTTTATTCAAAGACGCCCTCGGCCGAGGCGCGGCGTCCCCTCGCCACCAATTTATATGAAGAAGAGACCGGCGGCTTGAGCCTCGGGAAACCTCACCCGGCCCTTTTTTTGAAAATGATGGACGCGCTCGGATTCCCCGAAAGCCACTTTCGGCGCATCTCCCTTTTACCGGCCAGCCGCCGCTACCGGCGCTGGTTGGATGAGGTCACCCTCTCCCCCGCCTGGCTGGAGGGAACCGCCGTCATTACCGTCTTCGTCGAAGGGAGCATTCACGATCGAAAAGAGATCAGCGGCCATCTCCCCGCCGCCCCGCCGATCGAAGAGGTCCTCCGAAATCATTTTCTGGTCCGCCATCATCATCTCGATCCCTCCGCCCTCGACCTGATTCGCGCCCACTACCTGGTGGAACATGGCCACCGGTTGGATGCCTGGCAGATCGTCATGCAGAATGCAAACTCGAGCGCCGCGCGGAAAAGGATCTACGACCATCTGCATCGCTCTTTGGAGCTCTGGCTGGCCTACCGAGACGCCATCGCCAAAGAGGTCGGGATTCGTCCCTCTTGATGGACCAACCTTTGAAGAAAAAGAGACGCTCCAGATGATCGAATGGAATCAGATCGATACCGTCCTGCTCGACATGGATGGAACGCTTCTCGACAAACATTTCGACGATTACTTCTGGGAAGAGCTGATCCCGGAAAAATTTGCGGAATTAAAAAAGATCCCCGGCGATGAGGCCAAACGTCAACTGCTGGCCGCTTATCGCGCCGAAGAGAAAACGCTGAACTGGACCGACATCGACTACTGGTCCCGGCGGCTCGGCATCGACATCGTGGCGCTCAAGGAGAGTATCTGCGATCGGGTTCAAGTCCACCCCGGCGTGGAGACATTCCTTCACTTTCTCAAGCAGGAGGAAAAGCAGATCGCCCTGGTCACCAACGCGCACCCCCGGACGGTTCAGATCAAGCTCGGCCAGACGATCCTGACCCCCTACTTTGATGCGATCCTCTGCTCCAGCGATATCGGGTTACCGAAGGAAGAAGTGCACTTCTGGCGAGGCGCGCAGCGAGTGCTCGGATTCGACAAGGAGCGGTCGCTTTTCATCGACGACAACGAAGACGTTCTCCTCGCCGCCCATGCCTTCGGGATCAAGCATCTCTTTTTTAAAACCCATGCCAGCAGCCGCGTCCCCCGCGACGATTCCAAACACTTTCCCTCCCTCCGGCACTTCGGAGAGCTCTTGCCTTAGTTTGTTTCGATCTTCATCTTTCACCGAAAAATTCTCAAGATCAGAACTCTTCACAATGAGAATTGCGAAAAGCAATACTAAAATCAGATGTCGAACAACAGGTGGCGTGAAGTACCTCGATTTGTGAAATCTTAAAATCGCAGAAGCAATTCTGAACGTCAGGCCTGACGCCACAGTTGACTCGTAAGGTCCTTGCATGAAATCATCGGAGGTGAGGGAGGACCGACCGATGACAACATCAAAAAAAAGTGTAATCGCCTCAATGAACAAGGCCAAAGCCAACTTAGAGCAGGCGCTGCTGGACGCGGAGCATTTGCCGTCATTCGATCCGGGGGCGGTTCGCTTCGCCGCGCATGCCATGGGCAATTATCTGGCCGTGATGCAAGGCTCCGTTCAATTGCTCTCGCGCGAGCTGGAAGATCACCCGAGCGCCAAGGTTCACAAGTGGCTTCATGGGGTGCAACACGCCAACAACTTGATGACGCAGATGGTCGGCCAGTTGTTGCATTCCTCGTCGACGGCCGAGCTGAAATTGGTTTGCTCCAAATTCGATCTGGCGACGCTGGTGCGGAACGCGTGCCAGCTTTATCAACGCCTTGCCGGCGAGAAGAATATCGGCGTGACCGTCGAATCGAGCCTGAAAGAGGCCGACGTTTGGGCCGACGGGGTGGCGCTTGCCGCCGTTCTCGACAACCTGCTGTCGAACGCCGTCAAGTATTCGCCGCCGGGCAAGCGGATCTTCGTCCGGCTCCTCTCCGAATCGGGATCTCTGGTTTGCAGCGTGATCGATCAAGGCCCCGGGTTGAGTATGGAAGATCAGGCGAGGTTATACCGGAAGGGGGTCCGGCTCAGCGCCAAGCCGACGGGGGGCGAGCCGTCGACCGGGTATGGGTTGGCCGTCGCCAAGGAATTGGTCGATCAGCTCGGGGGTGAGCTTTGGTGTGTGAGCGAATTAGGAAAAGGAGCTTGTTTCAATTTTCGCCTGCCGCTTTACGACGAGGATAAACACGGCCATTCGCCATCGAAGACCGACTCAAAACCTCCAGCATCATAGTCCGTTGGGATGTGTCCCCCCATACAATCGATTCAAATTATTCAAAATGCGTGCGCAAAATGGTT
>JAHFEM010000382.1 GCA_023248505.1 Nitrospirota bacterium | reverse complement strand
CGACCTTCGTTTTTTGATGCGGCGCCTTCCTCCCTACCATAAGCGACAGTCGATGCTCTTCTCCGCCACGCTCACGCAGCGTGTGATGGAGCTGGCCTATGAGCATATGAATAATCCGATTAAGATCGAAGTTTCTCCCGAACAGATCACCGCCGAGAAAGTGGAACAGGTCCTGTTCCACGTGGAGCGTGCGAGAAAGTTTTCCCTCCTGCTCGGTTTGTTGAAAAGAGATCCCTGGGAGCGGGTGTTGATTTTCGTCAATACGAAGCACCAGGGGGAGCTGCTGGCGAATCGCTTGACGGAGCAGGGATATCCGGCCAGGGCGATTACCGGGGATCTGCCGCAGAAGCAGCGGATGCGGGCTTTGGAGCAATTCACCGACAGAAAGGTCCCGATTCTGGTCGCGACCGATGTGGCCTCGCGGGGACTGCACATCGAGGGGGTCACGCTGGTCGTCAATTATGATCTTCCGCAAGATCGGGAAGCGTATGTCCACCGGATCGGCCGGACGGCGCGCGCGGGCGCGGCGGGCAAAGCGTTGAGTCTGGCCGATGAGGAATATGTCATGAGCCTGGAGGAGATCGAGGAATTCATCGGGCAGAAGATCCCGGTCGAATGGCCGGACGAGGAGCTCTTCGTTCAGCCAAAATCAATTCCTCACTCCGAGCGGATCCAGAGAAAGCCTCCGCCGCATCCACCCTCGCGTCCAAAGGGGAGATCCTCCTCTTCGAGAACGAGAGGGAGCCGGTGATCCGTCCCTTCCCGTGGGCGTGATCGTTCTTCCTCTATCCTGACGTTCATCTAAAACCATGCAACACGGTCCCGGTTTCTTTTTAAATCTCTGGCATGTCCTCGGACTTTCCTTCTGGCATTTCATTTTCAAATGGCTCAATCGGGTCGAGGTTTTCGGCGAGGAGCATATCCCGAAACGGGGAGAGGAGGGGGTGATGCTTTTATACAACCACGTCTCGGCGATCGATCCCTTCCTGGTGGGGGCCACCGGCATGCCCTTTTTCTCTCCTGTTTGGTGGCGTGCTCCCGGGAAAGAAGAGTTATTCAATATTCCCGTTATCCGAAGCCTCCTGGCCTCTTGGGGGGCCTTTCCGGTCCGCCGGGGAAAACGCGATTTGGAAGCGATTCGAAAAATGGTGGAAATGTTGTCGCATTCGGTCGTGGTGATCGCCCCGGAGGGGAAGCGCTCCACGGATGGTCAACTTCAGCGGGGGCGGGCCGGTGTCGGAAAGATTCTCTACGATGCGCATCCTCGAAAAGTAATTCCGGTCCGGGTGCGGGGGGTGGAGGCCATCTTACCGGTCGGAAAGATTCTTCCCCGAATGGGGAAAAAGGTGAAGATCACCTATGGCGCTCCGGTCGATCTCTCCCCCTATTATCTTCTCCCCGATTCGGTCGAAACCTCCCAGCAGATCGTCGATACCGTCATGCGAGAGATCGCGAAATTATAAGGCGGCCGTGTCTGGCGAGACCGGCCTGATGAAGCGAATGAGAATTCGATCGATTGTCTGGGTTGTTCTGGTCTCCGTCCCGATTTCCGCGGGAGTGTATCTTCTCTCCTACTGGCCGGAGATGGAGAGGCTCGCGCGGACGAATCCGAAAACAACGGCTTTGATCGAAGCTCGGCAAGAGGCAAAAAATAAAAAAGGTCCATCGACCGCGCTCATTGCGCAATGGCGTCCCCTTCGGCTGATCTCTTCCCATCTGCAACACGCCGTTGTCGCCGCCGAAGATGCGCGGTTCTACCAGCATCGCGGATTTGACTGGGAGGCGATCGTGGAGGCGGCGGAGCGGGATTGGACGGCGAAATCGTTTGAATATGGAGGGAGCACGATCAGTCAGCAGCTTGTAAAAAACCTGTATCTCTCTCCGGAGAAGAGCCCTTTTCGAAAGATCAAAGAGGCGCTGGTGACGTCGGCCATGGAGGCAAAGCTGCGCAAGCAGCGCATTCTGGAGGTTTACCTGAATGTGGTGGAGTGGGGGGACGGAATTTACGGGGCGGAAGCCGCTTCCGATTACTATTTCTCAAAACATGCGGCCGATCTGACGCCGCAAGAAGCCGCCTTTCTGGCGGCCATTCTTCCCGCTCCCCGATATTACCAGAGCCATCGGTCGACCCCCTTTCTCCAAAAGCGGATCGGATTCATTCTCCATGCAATGCAAAAGCGTTATCCGGAAACCATCATCGCCGTTGAGAAAGGGGCCCCGATTGAAGGGGCGACCGAAAATGTGGAAGGATCGGAAGAGGAAGCGGTCTCTCCTAGTTCTCAAACTCCTTAACCATCTCGATATGGGAGAGGGTGATGAAATGGTCTTCCTCATTGGGCGCTTCGGTAAATTCGACGCCGCCTGTTTGGAGATGGCCGAAGTTCTTGGTCCACCGAATGGTGCCTTTTATCGTTTCGGAAAGAATCGCTTCTTTCTCGTCAACAAAATAGAATGTCAGCAGAACATCGGCCTTGATTCGTAGGGGGGAGAGGCAGCAGATGCCGACTCCCTTTTCATTGAAATTTACCGCAACGCCATGCGCGCGCAGATGATCTCCTTCTACTTTCACTTCAATAAAAAGATTATACCGTCTTGGCCTTCGTGGCGTCATGTTCTCCTCTGTTTTGAATTAGCCGACTTCTTTTTCTAAAAGAACGATTTCCTCGCCATCCGGGCCTTGGATCATCGCGGCCCGCTCTCCCGGGACCGGTTCATAGGGGGCTTTGATCAGCGGCACATTCGCTTCCATTACATGACGAACGGCCTCCTCTAAACTGTTGACCTGAAAACCGATTGAGATCGGTCCGACCGTATTCGGGCTCCACGTTTTGTGCAGCGGTTGTCCCGGCTTGCCGCTGTAGAGTTCAATCCGCCCTGTTCCGGAATCAAACCAGATGATCCTTCTCCCTTTCGGGCTTCGCTCCTCTTTCATCCGGGCCAAGCCGAGGATCTCGCCATAGAAATGGGCGGACCGCTCCAAGTCGGCGGCCTGGATGGCGATGTGATGGATCTGGAAGAAAGGTTTTTTCTTCATTCTCTCCTCGCGAAGCGCTATATTAACCTGGGAAGTAGATCCTGTCAATTCTAGGCACGCTTGATGAACCTCATCGTGGGGAGAATTCAAACCAAAACAATTCTTCGGTTTCGGAGCGATTCGGCCAGGCCGATTGAAGGGGCCTACGCGGATAAAAAGCGCGACGCGCTCTTTTGGTTGACACCTCCGGCGTTGAAATGATAGCCTCACCTGTATTTTTACACCGAACCGGGATAAGGAAGGGGCCGGCAATCCCCCTCTGGATAGGGAGCGTATGTTTTACAAGGAAGCGATAAGATC
>JAHFEM010000381.1 GCA_023248505.1 Nitrospirota bacterium | reverse complement strand
GCATCCGAGGTCGCCAAAGTGGCGACCCAAACCGGCGTCGCCCGGCGCGAGAAAAAGAAAACTTCAAATAACCTCGGGTGCTGAGCGCACCTTCCTGTCTGCATCGTTTCGCCGTGGACCGGCAGGGTGGGTAGAAGGCGTTACGCGACACCCTCTTTCCTACGCATGTTGGTTTCCTCAACCGCCCGCGCTCAAAACCGTCCTGACTTGCCATAACGTCGGAACTTTGTATACTTCAATCGATGTCCCAGCCGACGATACTCCAAATATTCCAAGAACGTATTCGTGATCGAGGGGATCTCCCCGTTCTGCGCGATACGGTGATCCAGACGCTGCGGGCGGCGGAAGACAAAGTCTCCGGCGCCGCCGATGTGGCCAGGATGATCCTTCAGGACCAGGGGTTCGCCGTCAAGGTGCTTAAAGTGGCCAACTCGGCCTACTTCAATGTCGGGCACGGGGAGGTCTATACGGTCTCAAGGGCCGTTGTGGTTCTCGGGCTCGACATGATTCGCTCGGTCAGCCTCGGGCTCTCGTTTGTGGAGTTGTTCCAGAAACAGCGCCCCGGGATCGATTTAAAAAAGATCATCGCGAACGCCTTCATTGCAGCCACGCTGGCGAAAGAATTGGCTGAGCGTCTCCACCACCCGAAACAAGAGGAGCTTTTTCTCGCGACCCTTTTTTACAATCTTGGGCCGATCTCCCTCGCGTATTATCTTCCGGAATCCTATCTTGAGATTCGAAGTCTGGTGGAGAAGTCGGGTCTCCCCTTGTGGAAGGCGGAGCAGCAGGTTTTGGGATCGTCCGTCAACCAGCTCGGAATCGCCGTGGCGAAGGAGTGCAAGGTCCCTAATAATTTGGTGGAACCGCTGTCCGTATCCGACCAGATCGGTTTTTCTCCGGCCCGCACCCATCAGGAACAGCTCTGGGCGGTCTCCTGCATCGCAAACAGAATTGTCGGTAATCTCTTCGGAGAGGGAGGCACGGAAGAAGAGATGGATGGGTTGATGAAACAAATGGAAACGTGCCTGAATATTCAATCGGAGGAGGGGTCGGGCCTGATACAGAAGGCTTACAAAAGCATCAGAGACGTTTCAAACAGCTTCGAAATCGAGGCGGAGAAATTCAAGCCTCCCGTCGCCCCGCCCGGTTCAAAGGCTTCTTCCAGACGAAGCTGTTTGCTGAAGTCCCTCGGAGAGGTCTTCGAGGTTCCACAGGGGAATCGGAAAGAGGCGCAGGAGTTGCCGGCGCAGATCCAGGAAGAGACTGATAAAGAGAAACCGATAGGGAGGACGGAAGGAACGGAGAAGATCGAAAGGATCGATCGATCCTCGATCCAGTTGAAGTTCCTGCGCGATATCTCCAATCACGTCTCCGAAAACCAAGACATCAACATTTTATTTAGCGCGATTCTGGAGGGGATTCATAATGGAATCGGTTTTGACCGGGGTTTTCTTATCCTCTGTAATCCCCAGAGGACGCAAATCCTGGGACGTTACGGTGTCGGTTTGGGATCTCAGGAGCTGACAGATCGGTTGAGTCTTCCCAATGATCCGACCGATAACATCTTTGGAAAAGTGTATGCGGAAAAAAAGCCGGTCTTCGTCCGGGATATCGACGCTGAACCGGTCCGGCCGCTGATATCAGAGACGTTCATGTCCCTCTTTGGAGCGCGGAGCTTCGTGATCAGTCCTATTCACGCCAATGGAAACGTGATCGGGTTCTTCTATGCGGACAAAGTCCTTTCAAAGGAGACGATCAGCGAGGAAGACTACCAATCCTTTCTGCACTTTACCCTTCATGCAAATATCGCCCTAGACCGGATCCTTCTGAAGTCCAAGCCCTAATACGCCCTCTACCGGATGTTTCCCGTTTCAGGCGGCTCTTTGTGCAATTTTGTAAGAGCAGCGTGGCGCTGGATCGGCCTGTGACGGCCGGGAGGCCTCAAGAGTGACTAATCTTTTTGCGCCGGTTGGATTGTTTCGGCCCGCTTGGTACGGAACGCGCCCTTCCGTCGCTTCGGCGAGAAGAGGACCGAGAAGAAAAAGAGGAGGGCGGCCAGCAGGACGATGGTCGATCCGGAGGGGAGATCGAACCAGTAGGAGAGGATCACCCCCGCCCAGGAGGAGGAGATGCCGATGAGGATCGAGATGATCATCATCGTTCTCATCTTGGTCGCCCACTGCTGGGCCGCGGCCGCCGGAATGACCAGCAGCGCAAAGACCAGAATCGCCCCGACCGCCTGGAGCGAAATCACGATCGTCAGCGAGATGAGGTTCAGCAGCAGAAAAAAAAGATTGCGGGCCGGAATGCCGCTCGCTTCCGCCATCTCCTGATCGAAAGAGATGAAGTGAAACTCTTTGAAGAAGAGAAAGATCGTCAGGAGGATGCCGAGCGAGAGAAGGAGAATGACCTTCAGGTCGGAGCGGGTGACCGAAAGGATGCTTCCGAAGAGATAGCCGTAGACCTCCGGATTGTATGCTTTCATGAGGCCGATAAAGAGGATCGCCAGCGCCATCGCCAGGGTGTAGAAGATCCCGATCGAGACGTCCGGCTTCATCTTTCCGGTCTGTTGCAGGAAGCCGGTAATCCAGACGGTCGACAGTCCGAAGACAACGGCCATGAAGAGGGGATTGACGCCGATCAGAAAGGCGAGCGTCACGCCTGCAAAAGCGGCATGCGCGGTCCCGGCCCCGATAAACGAGAGCCCCTTCAACACGACGAAAACCCCGATCACCGAGCAGACCAATCCGATCAAAAAGGAAGCGAGCAGGGCGCGTTGCATGAAGCCGTATGAGAACATTTCGAACATTGTAAGATCCTAAATAACGTGAGACGTGATCGGCGGAAGACAAAAGAAAGAGCGCTTGCGCCTCACGTGGTCCCTCAGTGGTGATGGTGGTCGCTCATGATGACGTAGGGCCCTTTCTCGCGCTCGGCGAGGATGATCTCCTTGCCGTAAACGCGGGAGAGGATTTCTTGTTTCAGGATCTCGTGGGGCGGGCCTTTGCCGTGAAGCCGGGTTTTCAGGAGAATCAGAGAATCGACGACGGGGCTGATGATGTTGATGTCGTGCGTGACGAAGACGATCGTCAGGCCATAGTCCTGATGCAGGCCCCGGATCAGATCGATCAGAAGGTGTTGCGTGGTGGCGTCGATTCCGGTGGTCGGCTCATCGAGTAAAAGAATCTGGGGACGTTGCGCCAGCGCCCGCGCGATGAGAATCCGCTGCTGCTGTCCCCCGGAGAGACTGCCGAAGGGAATTTCCTTCAACGGCTCCACGCCGACCGCTTGCATCGATTCGAGAACGATCTCCCGATCGGCCTTGGAGGGCCGGCGAAAGA
>JAHFEM010000380.1 GCA_023248505.1 Nitrospirota bacterium | reverse complement strand
TACTTTGCCAAACGACACCCCTCGTGGGCAATCCCCCAAAGGGGGGGGTATAAAGGGCGCGCCTATCGACAAGGGAAACGCCGCCCTTTCTTTTGCCCTTTCTTGTCTCGAAGCGTCCCTTCGAGAGGGGTCTCAGTGGAACCAAGCTCGCCAGGCCGATGGGCCCAACCACCACCCCAGTCCTCCGATGGTTCCATAAAGGAGCAGCGAAGCGCGGCCCAGCTTGATGTCCTGAAGGGAGGGAATGGCGGCAAAGAGGATCGTGGATGTCGCGTAGACTGAAATAAGCCACCCCCCCCCGTTGTTGTTTGACCCAAAAAGGGGCGGCGAGGTGGATCAGGCAAAACCAGGCGACCGGGAAGAAGAAGACGGGGGCGAACGCGACAAATGCGCCATTGAACATGTTGATCCCGCGAAAAGAGACTGAACCGAGCGTCCAGCGATCGCCGGAGCGTTTGGGCCAGACGGAGAAACCGGCGGGCTTTGCCAAGAGGAGAAACCCGACGACCCAGTGTGCCAGTTCGTGGGCGAAGGTGCCGGGAAGGGCGAGCAGCGCAAGTCGCCACATTGAGGCGCGGGCACGCCGCAGGATCAGATACCAGACAGCCGTGAGTGTCACGCTGGGGAGAAAGCCTGCCAGGTGAAGGAGGGTCTTATTCGTTTCATCCAGCAATGTCGCCATCGGAAAGGGGGGAAGGACCAAGGACCGAAGGGATTATACCCTATCGCCATCAAAATTTCACCCCCGCTAAGCTATAAACGAGCAAGGCCAGAACGATGAGAGCCATGATCGCGTAAGTATGATCCCGCCGGCGCGCAAAGGCGAACGTTAAAAACACCACACGAGCGATCGGGGTCGCGACTAACAAGAGGAGCCCCAGTTGAATCAAGCCCCGGCTCCGGAAAGAGAGGGCATCGGCCACAATTCCTGAAACGCTGCGCAGGTCGCTCGGTTCCCCCTGAAAGCCGTTATAGTGAGGCGGGGCGGCGCCGTATCGAATCAGATAAAGAAGCCCGCCCGTCAGGACGATGATTGCAGCGAGCATCACGCCGAAGCGCAGTAGATTGCCGACAGTCTGCTCGACCCGTTGCTCGGTCCAGACCCTCTCCGAGAGCGCAATTTTCACCTTCATTCAGAGCCCGCCTCTTAAGCCTTTATAGATCATCTCGAAAGCCAGCGCCAGGATGATGGCGGTAAAGATAACGCGTAAGTCCCGAGGCCGCGCGAAGACCAATCGGCGCGCGCCCAACAACGCCCCCGGGAGAACGCCTAACATGACCGGCATCGAAAGCCCGGGGTCGATATAACCGAGATGGAGGTAAATCCCCGCGCTGGCCGCGGCGGTCACCCCGATCATGAAATTGCTTGTGGTGGTGGAAACCTTAAAGGGAAGGCGCATCGTCTGATCCATCGCAAGCACTTTCATTGCACCCGATCCGATTCCGAGCAATCCCGAAAGCGCCCCCGCCCCAAACATAATGGCAAAGCCGGTGGCAACGTTTTGAGCCTGATACGATATGGAACCCGCAGGGACCGGATAGCAACCGTTGAGCTTGAGGCGAATCGCCCAGGGGTCCGCCGGCCCACTTCCGGGAGAGATCTCCCCCTGCTCCCGCCATCTTCGAATGGATAGAAACGCAGAGTAGACAAGAATCATCCCGAAGATAATTGAAATTGAACGGGTGGAGAGTAAAGCGGTGCTGAAGGCCCCGACCAATGCGCCCAGGGTCGTCGCAACTTCAAGAAATGTTCCGATGCGGATATTACTGAACCCCTCCTTGACGTAGGCGGCGGATGCGCCGGAGGAGGTGGCAATGACGGCAATGAGGGAAGCGCCCGCGGCATAACGAATATCGACGCCAAACCCCAGGGCCAACATCGGCACAACGATGATCCCTCCCCCCAGTCCGGTCAGCGACCCCAAAAAACCGGCAACCAGGGAGCCAAGCCAAATCAATAATGTCCATTCGAAGGTGTTCATTTCCGGATTCAAGCCGTGTATGGCGTTTCTAGGAAGAACCTCTCTTTTAAAGTCAATTATACCTCACCTCATCTGTCGTAATGTAAATTTTTATGTATCTGATCCACGCATTCACATCGATACTGCGCCTCCTCATTTTCTCAGACCCCGAAGGGTCCGCACCTTCCGTTCAATCATTTCGGAAAGAGGCGCCTCTTTTTCCACAGCGGCCCATAGATCATGAAGTAGAGAGGAAGCGCCGGTCTTCGGCCGGCTGCTGCTGCGTGTCGTCCAGCGCGACGATCTTGTCCTGAAGGATCAAGATCTTTGAGAGAATTAACAACCCTTTAACAGAACCCTAACCTTAAGAAAATAAGAAAGGGATAGGATGTCGTTGGATTGCACCCCATGGGATGAGTTTGAGGGATCGGACCGTGATGATCTTATCCTCGATTCCCAATGAGGACCGGACCTCTTCCGCACTTTTTAAACAGAAATAAATCCAACGTGAACAAGGGAGAAAAAATGAGCTGTCCGTATTTGGGAACGGTGGAAGACGCGGAAGGCGCCCGGGAATGTCACGCGCAGGAATGGGTCTTCGAACCCAGCTCCCTGGAGCTCGAACAATATTGCAAAACACGGCTGCATCGGTGGTGTCCGCTCTACCGTGCGCTCAGCGCAGGGCCGACCGTCTACCGCGCCGGGAAGAGACGGCACGAAGTTCAACGGGCAACCGGATAATGCATCCTCGCACCCTTCGACTTCACAATGCCAAAAAGCTCCCTATTCTGGGAGCCGTCGCCACCCGTCCCCCTCAAATTTTACAGCCCCTTAACATCTCCTTGATTGGGAGATAACACCCGTCCATTAGAATGAAAGAAGCTCATCGGAGCGGTGCCCTGAATCGGACCGCACCCCTACGGAAAACACAAACAAAAGGATCAGATCGATGCCTTGCGAACGTTGTGGCGGAATGATGGTGAGAGATCGTTTTCTGGATGAGATCGGGAGGGCGGGCCAGCTTATCTGGCGCTGCATTACCTGCGGCGACATCATTGACCCGATCATCCTGATCAATCGAATCGGTTGGCAGCAAATGAGAAAGAAGGTTTATCAACGTAAAACCGTCTTCCGGGCTGCACCGGATTCCTGACCACCGGCCCGCTCATCTCCGCGACGTTCATCTTGAGAGAGTATGATGGCGATTTTAGCGCTTCCCGACCAGTCCCATCAAGATTCCCCTCCTCCAGCCGTTCCGGTCAAACCCGGTCGTATCGTTGCAATCGATGCGGTTCGGGGGCTGTTGATCTGCCTGATCGCCATCGGACACGGCCAGATTCTCCTGAATGATTCGGAATCGAATCGATGGTTCAGCCTTCTCATCCCCAAAGTCACCAATCTCGGAACC
>JAHFEM010000032.1 GCA_023248505.1 Nitrospirota bacterium | reverse complement strand
TGGAACACTTGCTCTTTTTGTGACGATTTCGATCGTCATGCTCGTGGGGGTTCCCCTGTTCGGCTATTTTTTCGACTATTCCTGGTTGGACTGGACGATGTTCGGTTTCCTCTATGTGGTCTCGGGAATGGGAATTACGGTCGGCTATCACCGATTTATCTCTCACCGAAGCTTTACCTGTCCCGACGCAGTGAAGGTCGCTTTCCTGATCGCGGGCGGCTGGGCGCTTGAGAATTCCGCGCTAAAATGGTGCTCCGACCATGTCCGGCACCATGCCAAGGTCGATACGGAAGTGGATCCCTATAATGCGAAGAAAGGTTTTTGGTACAGTCACCTTCTCTGGATCTTTTTAAAAACCCCCCATCCGGGAGATGACAAATATACCGAGATCTTTAAAAAGGATAAGTGGGTCGTCTGGCAGCACAACAATTACCTTTTTGTCGTTCTCTCCGGCTTTGCCATCCCGACATTGATCGGCTTTCTCCATCGTGGATGGATCGGGGCGCTTTCGGCCTTTTTGCTTGCAGGTATTTGCAGGACCTTCTTGGTGTTGAATTCAACGTTCTGCATTAATTCGATCTGCCACATGTGGGGAGATCAGCCGAACGGCGATCAAAATAGCAGCCGGGACAGCTGGTGGATCTCCTTGATCACTTTCGGCGAGGGGTACCATAACTACCACCACACTTATCCTCGCGATTATCGCAACGGTCCGAAATGGTATAACTTCGACCCCTCCAAATGGTTGATCTTCAGCCTCTACACGGTCGGCTTGGCAAAAGATCTTTCCTATCGAACTGAGACGAATTAAAGATTGGTTTTCCTTCTCACCGATCCCCCTTTAACAAAGGGGGATCGGTTGCTCATTTTCAAGATCCTCTGACGCTCCCAAAGCGACGGCTGTAATGAGGCAAAGCCGTCGATTTTGACCACTCAGGTGAGCCGGGTCGGATCTTGACACTTCTTCGAATCCCGCTTATTATTCCTCGACATGAAAAAGATTTATCTCGATCATATTGCGGCCACGCCGCTGCTGTCGGCAGCGCGGGAAGCGATGCTTCCCTTTCTCACCGAACACTTCGGTAATCCGCAGAGCCGTCATGCGGCTGGGGAGATTCCACGAAAGGGAATCGAGGAGGCCCGCAAACAGGTGGCCGATTTGATCGGCTCCGAGCCTCGGGAGATCATTTTCACTTCCTCGGGCAGCGAGGCGAGCAACCTTGCCGTCAAGGGAATTCTGGGGGCGCGCCAAAAGAAGGGCACCCATATTATTACCTCCGTCGTTGAACACTATTCCGTGGCCCATCCCCTGAAGCGCTTGGAGCGAGAGGGATATGCGGTGACCTGGCTCCCGGTCGATCAGAAGGGGAGGGTCCGTCCGGAACAGGTGGCGGCCGCCGTTCGGAACGAGACGGTCTTGGTTTCGATCATCCACGCGAATAACGAGATTGGAACCGTGCAGCCGATCCAGGAGATCGCTGCGGTGACTCAAGAGGCGGGGGTTCTCTTTCATACCGATGCGGTTGCGACGGTCGGGATTATTCCCTTTCGTGTCGATTCGATCGGGGTCGATCTCGCCTCCTTTTCGGCGCAGCAGTTCTACGGACCGAAAGGGGTGGGGGCCCTCTATGTCCGTCGCGGGACGCGCGTTCATCCCTTGATCGTAGGGGGGATTCAAGAAGGAGGACGGCGGAGCGGGACCGAGAACGTCGCAGCGATCGTCGGAATGGGGACCGCTGCCCTCGAAGCGCGCAAACGCCTTCACGCCGAAGCCCCCCGCTTGGCGGCGCTCCGGGATCGGCTCATCGTCGGGTTGATGGAGCGGGTTCCCTTGATCCATCTGACGGGCGATCCGATTCATCGGCTTCCCCATATCGCGAGCTTTGCGCTGGAGTATGTCGATGGGGAGGCGCTCATTCGAAGGCTGGAGAAGCATGGGATCTTCGCGGCGAGCGGATCGTCGTGTAGCGCTGAGGGATTGAAGATCTCCCCCGTCCTGACGGCCACCGGGCTTCCGGCGAACATTGCTCAGGGGGGGATTGTTTTCAGCTTAGGGATGGAGACGACGCAGACCGATATCGATGCCGTCCTCTCCATTTTTCCAAGGTGCGCCGAGCAAATTCGGCAGGTCTCGCCTATTTATACGAGCCTGGCGCCTCACACGCCCTCGGACCAACGCTAGTCTCTTAAGTTGTCGTTCAGGCTGAAGAAGGAATGGGGGAGTCAATGGGGATGAACGGATGATTGCGGCGGATCAGACGCTCGATACATTGGGACTCTTTTGTCCGATCCCGGTGATCTTGACCTCGAAGAAGATCAAACAGATGGAGATCGATCAGGTGCTGGAGGTCCTCTCTGATGATGAAGGAATCAAGAAGGATATGCCGGCTTGGTGTAAAACGACCGGAAATGAGTTTTTAGATCTTGTCCAGGAAGGCAAGGTGCTTAAAGTGTACGTCCGAAAGAAGAAGTAATTGACAGGGGCCGGAGAAGGAATCCCCCGCCCCCGGCTCTTTACCCGTCCACTTGATCTAAATCTTCCAGTAAAGCCTGTTTCGTCTCCTCCGAAAGGAGTGTCCGCTCTTTATAATGGGGGTGCTCCACGACGAGATAATTCTCCTTCTCGCTCCGGAAGGTCTCGACCGTCGTCGGATTCCATTGGAACCGGATGTAATGAACCGCGCTGATCTTCTCGTCGGTGCTCCGGCCGGTCTCAAAGATCGCGGGGACCCTCTTCTTTCCCACCTGAAAGTAAACGATATTCTCTTGATCGATGCCGATCAGCCGATCCAGGATTTCCTTAATTTTGCTCTCGTCGGTGATCTCGATGAAGAGCGTTGCGGAGAGTTCCCCCTCGTCAGGAATGAGGTCGTTATAGACGTCGATCTCTTCCTGAACCTTGGCGGGGTCCGCGAGCCGCTCCGCCCGCAACATCTCCTGAATCTGAAAAAGGATGGTCTCCCGATTCTCAAAGGTCAGAGACACGTATGGACCTATTTGGATCCGTCTCCTTTTTTTCTCTTCCATGATGCTTTGACGAAAGTCATCCCGGATCTTCTCATAATCAGCCAACGGATAGAGTTCTTCAAATTCGATTTTATTCATTGATCTGCTCCCGGTTTGAGGAGGGGTCATTGGCCCCTACAGGCCGTAGGCCTTTTTCAAAATCTGAATCGGATGGAGCGGCTCTTTCCCGATTCCCTGAAGGATCTGCATTCCGGCCAAAGGGCAATCGGTTACGACGAGGTCGGGGTTTCCTTCCTCGATGGCGCGGAAGAGCGGTTTCGCCGTCTTCATCGACTCCTCGAAGTACTCGGTCTTAATCCCCCACGTGCCGTCATGCGCGGAGCATTTCTCGATCACATCGACGGTGGTCCCGGGGATCAACTTCATTAAGTCCCGAGATTTGTAGCCGATGTTCTGATCCCGAAGATGGCAGGGGATCTGATAAGAGATCTTTCCGACCGAATGTTTAAACGCCTTGTTTAATTTCCCCTCGCTGTTGAGCCGCATCAGATACTCGCATAGGTCAAACGTGTGCTCCGAGACCCTCTTTGCCTCGTCGCCTAACAGGGCGGGGTACTCTTTCTTCAACATCAAACTGCAGGTCGGCATGGGGGCGACGATCTCGTAGCCGGCCTGAATCGCTTTTTCGAGCGATTGAATATTGAATCGGGCTTTTTCCCGGGCCGATTCAATATCGCCGACGTCGAAATAGGGCATCCCGCAGCAGAGCTGTTGGGGGGTCATGACTTCCACATTGTTCTTCTCCAGCACCTGCACCGTGGCTCTCCCGATCTCAGGAGCATTGTAGTTGACGTAACAGGTATGGAAAAGGGCGACCTTCCGGGCGGCAGGGGAAGTCTGAGGCGCCTTGTTTTTCGCGCGCCATTCGGTGAAGGTTTCCGTTGCGATTTTAGGAAGAATCCGATCTTGATGGATGCCCAACCAACGGTGCATCAGCGGGCGGATGGCACGGACCGAGTTGGCCCAGTTCAGGAGCGGGGCCAACCGTCGCCCCCATCGACCGACCCGATCGGTATCGACGAGGATTCGATCGCGAAACGAAGGACGGCGCGTTTTCGCCATCTCGGCCTTTCCGAGGAGCATGAGCCGGGGGAAATCAAGATTAAAGTGATGCGGCGGCGTGTAGGGACAGTGGTTATAACAGAGCTTACAGTAGTAGCAAAGATCGGTGATCTCCTCCTGGTCTTTCTGGGTCAGGCTGTCGGCCTCGCCGCTCCGATCATCGATCCGGATAAACATCTGATCGAACGACGGGCAGAGATTAAAGCAGCGCCGGCATCCGTTGCAGATGTCGGCGACGCGCGCGAATTCCTGATCGAGCGTTCTCTTATTTTCAGAAATCAGGCTTAAAGGATCTGGCGGCATGGATCGTTCCATTCTTCCGAAGAATAGGGTGCGCCGGCCGTCCTCGCCGGCGCACCCTCAGGTTTGAGGCAAATGCGGTGAGGGAGAAGCTTATTTCCCTTTAACGGAATCGAGGGCCTTTTGGAATCGACCCGCGTGAGATTTCTCGGCGCGGGCAAGCGTCTCGAACCATGCGGAGATCTCATCGAATCCTTCCTCGCGTGCCATCTTGGCAAAGCCCGGGTACATCTGAGTGTACTCGTACGTCTCGCCGTCGATCGCGGACTGCAGATTGATTGCGGTGTCTCCCACCGGCGATCCGGTGGCAGGATCGCCCACTTCTTTCAGGAAATCGAAATGTCCGAAGGCGTGACCCGTTTCGCCTTCCGCCGTGTCGCGAAAAACACCCGCGATATCGGGTTGGCCCTCAATATCGGCCTTCCGCGCAAAGTAAAGATATCGACGGTTCGCCTGGGATTCTCCCGCGAATGCATGCTTGAGGTTGTCGTGTGTCTTGGTCCCCTTTAACGGTTTTGCCATTTTTCCTTCCCCCTTTTCTCGTCTGTTATGTCAATGTGGTTTGGTTGATTTGGTCTTTTCAATACAACCTTGGCAGATGCCGAAGGCCTCTATTTTCCACTCGTCCACCTGGTAGCCTTTTTCCGAAAGACTTCCGGTCAGTGAGCGGTAGTTTGGATAAATATCCTCGATGTTTCCACACCGGCGGCAGGTAAAGTGTTCATGACGGGAGACGTTTCGATCGTAGCGTTTCGCGCCGGGGCCGAAACTCAGTTCGATAATCTCGCCTTGTTCTTTTAAAATACGAAGATTCCGGTATACAGTGGCTTGCCCGACCTGGGAGTCGATCTCCCGGACCTGAGTGAAGATTTCTTGCGCGGTTGGATGTGTTCTCATGTCGGAGAGGGTATCGAGAATTATCTGCCGCTGGCGGCTCTTTCTAAATGAAGGGCTCATGGATGCCTTTTATTTATTAATAATAAGAATGATTATTAATAAACTATTAAGACCCTCTTTGTCAATCCCTTCTCTTTTTTTGTTTGCCAATCAGGACTGAGAGCGTTTGGTCCTCATTATTTACGACCGCAATGTCGGCGTTTCCGTCCTGATTAAAATCTCCTGCTGCCAAGGAAAATGGGGCCACCCCTGTGTGGATATTCAACGGGGGGTGCTGGAAGGTCCCGTCCCCCTTTCCTACCAAAAAGGAGATGTTGTCGCTGCGGCTGTTTGCGACGACGAGATCGAGGAGACCATCTCCGCTGAAATCGGCCGCGACAGCGGCGACAGGCCCCCCCTCCGCTCCAAAGGGGTACGGCTTTCCGTAGCGGCCATCTTTTCCCTGGAGGAAGAGGGAGAGAGAATCCCCAAGACCGTTGATCACTAAAATATCGGGACGGTGGTCTTGATTGAAATCTTCTGAAATGAGGCTCAGCGGCTTCATCCCGGCGGTGAGGTTCTCTCCCTTCTCGAAGGTTCCATCTCCGCGTCCCCAGAAAAAGACGAACTCATTGCTCCCGGGGCCGTTGTTCGCAATGGCGAGATCGACAAAAGCATCCCCGTTAAAGAGCCCGGAGATAATTCCGGTGGGGATGGCTCCCGGATCGGCCACCATCCCATTTTTAAATGTGCCGTCACCCTTTCCCAACAGGATCATCAGGCGATCGTAGCGGGAGGCCACGGCCACATCAGGGTGGCGATCCCCGTTGAAATCGGCGACCGTTGCCGTGAAGGGGGCGCGGCCGACTTCATAGATGCTGGGAGCGGCAAAAACCGCCTGGCCTTGGTTGAGATAGAGATAGAGGTTATCCTCATCGTTGTTCAGGGCGGCCAGATCGATCTTTCCATCTTCATTAAAATCTCCAAAGATGATGAACCGAGGCTGTCTTCCTGTTTTGAGCTGCGTCGGATCTTGAAAGCTTCCGTCTTTGTTGTTGATGAAGAGCGAGAGGGATTGACTTCCGGTATTTGCCACGGCCAGATCTAAGAAACCGTCCTGGTTCAGATCGGCAGCGGCGACAAACGATGGGCTCTGCTCGACACGGTAGGAGGTCGGTTGATGGAATGGATTGGAAGGGGGTTCGATTTTGACACAACCTGCTTCAAAAGAAATGAAAAGCACCGCGAGGATGAGAAGGGATCGATTCGCCATGGCGGGTATTCTACGCGAATCTGTTCGGCTGTCAAATTCTTTTTAAGGCGATCCTAAAGATGGAGTCCATTCTTAGTAAATCCTTTTTTTAATTCCCGGATAGAAGGAAGTAGTGCCGATCCTATCTTCACGGATTAGCTCTTCAAGGCAATTGAAGCGGAAGGACACCAATCATTACAATAAAAATACGGAATCTCATGAGAAGGAGGTATAGATGAAAAAGGTAATCGTATTGTCGATGGCGATGGCGTTGATGTTTTTCACTGGGTGTTCCTCCACCAGTCATATGTTCGGCGGGGGAAAACCATCCGTGGCCGTGCCGAAGCAGTTGCCCGAAACGGTAAAAGATGAATTTAAGAAGGGTATTGAGGCTTACGAAAAAGAACAGTATGTAAATGCGGAGGAACATTTCAGGAACGTTACTAAAGTAGATCCTAACATTCCGGAAGCACACATGGATCTGGCGCTTTCCCTCTATAAACAAGGGAAATCAGATCAAGCCGACAAGGAGTTTCAGACGGCCCAACGCATTCTCTCCAGGTCGTCTGGGATGGGAGGGAGTCGGTCTGGAACCGCGCCCGGTGGAACCGATCAGCAAGACACAAGTGGTCAGCGATAGCCAATGAACGGCTCGCGCCAACAGCGGTAATCCATCCGTCAGATTCAATTAAAAAAGGGAGTCCATTGCGGCTCCCTTTTTTATTATTCTGTTTGTTTTAAAAGGGAATTTCATGGCTCCTGCTGGAGAGTTTTATATTGATTGTTCGGGGAAAGTGGTGTATCCTTTGTGAAAATCTTTACGATCAATTGAGAGGATTCAATGGGCCCAATCCAAACCACCCTTCCGGAAGAAATCGTCAAGGAAATTGAGAGCTTTGGCCTTCAGGTCGAGCGCTTGAGGCGGAAAGAGATTCCTGAGGAGAAGTTCAAGCGTTTCCGTCTCCAGCATGGGATCTATGGACAGCGGCAAAAAGGATTTCAGATGGTCCGTGTGAAGATCCCAACGGGACTTCTCAATGGTCGGAAGCTGCGTTGTTTGGCCGACATCGCCGAGAATTATTCGACCGGCAAGGGGCATATCACCACACGGCAGGATATTCAATTTCATTATGTGAAGCTGGAAAATATCACCGCCGTCATGACGCGGCTGGCCGAGTCGGGGTTGACGACCCGTGAAGCATGCGGCAACACCGTTCGGAATGTGACCTCCTGCCATCTGGCTGGGGTTTGCCCCACTGAATTATTTGATGTAACCCCCATCGGCGAGAAAGTCGCCTACTATCTGCTGCGCAATCCGATCAATCAAGATCTCCCTCGTAAATTCAAGATTTCCTTCTCAGGTTGCAAGAGCGAGTGCGGATTGGCGTCGATTCATGATATCGGGTTCATCGCCGCCGGCCGGGAGGTTCAGGGAAGAACGGAGTACGGTTTTAAGGTCTTCGTCGGGGGAGGCTTGGGATCACATCCGAAATTGGCGAAGTTATATGCCGAGTTTTTGCCGATGGAAGAGGTCCTGCCGCTCTGCGAAGCGATCCTGAAGATATTCGACGCCAATGGCGACCGGAAAACAAAAAGCAAGGCCAGGATGAAATTTATCCTGGAAAAATGGGGAATCGATCAGTTTAATAAAAAGGTGGCGGAGGAGTTGGCGCTTCTCAAGGCGTCCGGCAAAGTCTATCCCTCCTTGCCGATGCCTCAACCGAAGAAGCCCGCTCTGGACCTGAATCTTACGATGATTCAAAACGGCGGGAAGGGTCATCACGGAAGCGCAGAGTACGAGAGATGGCTTCGGACCAACATCATCCCGCAGCCGTTGCCGGGAATCTGCGCCGTCCAGATCAAATTGATCCTCGGAGATATCACCACCGATCAGTTGCGGGGAATGGCGGATATCGTCGATCGATTTTCTCCGGATGCGGTCCGAACGACCCATCAACAGAATTTGATCCTCCATCATGTCCGGCAGGAGGATCTTCCGGAGCTTTATGCTGCGCTCGGTCGAATCGGGCTGGCCGGCTCCGGGGCCGAACGCGCCGTCGACGTGATCGCCTGCCCGGGGGCCGATAGCTGCCAACTGGCGTTGACCTCCTCGATGGGATTGGGGGCGGCCATCGTCAACCGATTCGAGAAGGATCTGCCGGAATTCGAAGATCTCAACGGCCTCCGGATTCGGATCTCCGGATGCCCGAATTCTTGCGGCCACCATCATATCGCCGGAATCGGCTTCCATGGGGTGGGTAAAAAAGTCAACGGCAAGTTGGCGCCCCACTATCAACTCCACTTGGGGGGCGGGGTCAGCGAAGAGCGCTCCGTGATCGGAGCCTCCAAACTGAAGATCCCGGCCAAAAACATCCCCTCGGCGGTGATCGAAATCATCAATGCCTTTCGCGAGAATCGTCAGGAGATGGAAGATTTCAACCAATTTATCGAACGCTTCGGCCGGGACGCCGTTTCCGCTCGACTGGAGAAATTCATCCAAATTCAGACGCCGCAGGAGGCGCCGGAGTATTATCAGGACTACAATGACGATCACGACTTCTCGCTCGACGATCTCGGTCCCGGAGAGTGCGCCGGAACCGTCATCGATATGATCGAGCATCATCTACGGATGGGGAGTCAGTCGATCGAGATGGCATCGGCGGCGCTCCAACACGCATCGGACGAGGCGATCGGCCACATCAAACAAGCGATCATGGTCTGCTGCCGGGCTCTGCTGATTCCGTTCGGCGTCGATTTGCCGCATGAAGATCAGATCCTCAAAGAGTTTCAGCACAAGCTGGTCGAGCAGGGGATCGTCACGGAGCGGTTCGAGAACTTCACGGAGGATCTGGGAAAATGGGCCTCCTTCGATCTTCGCCCCGAATCGGTCCGGAAAACCCTCGATCTGGCCGATGCCTTTGTTCGGGAGTGTAGAGAGGCCTATGATCGTCTCGATGCCAATCTGAAATTGAGGAAGAAAGATCCGATTTCATCCGTCATACAGAATGAGGTGGATATGAGCTTACAAAAGGAAGTCGATGCCCGTCTGGATCTCTCGGGCGTCGCTTGCCCGATGAATTTTGTGAAGACCAAACTGCAGTTGGAAGAGATGGACGCCGGCCAGCTGCTCGAAGTCATCATTGATGATGGGGAGCCGATCCGGAATGTTCCCCGGAGCGTTCAGGCCGAGGGGCACAAGATCGTGAAGAACGAGCAGTTGCCGGACGGCCATTTCAAACTGGTCATTGAGAAGGTGTAATCGGCCCGATTAAGACTCCTTCGATCGTTTTTATACAAACAGCCCAGACGTGCCG
>JAHFEM010000379.1 GCA_023248505.1 Nitrospirota bacterium | reverse complement strand
TTTGAAGAGGGTATAAGCGGCGGCCACCTTGAGATGCGCGCGCTGCGCCTCCGGATCCTGGCCGTTGAAATCCCAGACATCGGCGCTGACCCGGAAGGTATCGTCCAACAGGAAGTAATCGGCCCCGGCGCCGAAGGTGTTCTCGACGAGACCGATCCGCAGGCCGAGATTGGAAACCCGCTTCCCGAACATGGCGGATAATTTTAACCGGTGCTGGGTCTTCAGATCGGTAATTGTGCTCGGCGCCCCGTCGGTGGTGATGACATGGGTCGTCTCGGTGACGCGGCCGCGCGGATCATCGACGACTTCCAAGAGGTAGAATTTATCGGCGCGCGGTTGGAGCTGGATGGTGAAATACCCTTTGTTGTCTTTTTCCTGGAGCTGGTATTCCGTTCGCCAGCCGACATAAGTCTTAAATTTCTCGATCCGGCCGACGGTGTTACTCAAGCCCTCCAACGCGCTGTTGAGATTCTCATAAGCGGTATCATCGGTGAAGAGCTTTCCGATCGTCCCTTCGCCCCGCTCCACCTTCTTGGTGAGGTTTTCAACCCCCTTGAGCGAATTGCCGAGGTCGTCGAGGGAGCGGGTCAGTTTCTCGTAGGCTTCATCATCGTTGATCAGCTTGCCGAGGGTTCCCTCGCCCCGCTCCAATTTTTGAGCCGTCCGGGTCAGGCTCGCCACAAGCTCATTTCCCTGATCCTTGAGCGACTTTGAAAACGATTCGAAATTACCGACCGAACGGCTGAGCGGCTCCCGATTGGCCTGGACCCATTCGTTGATCCCCTTGGTCAGCCCCTTCGCGTTCTCCAAAACATCCTTCAAGTTTTGTTTCCCCTCCGGGCTGCCGAGCACCTCTTTGAGCGAGGAGGTCACCGCTTTCACATCGTCGGCGATGCTGGAGAAGCGGTTCATTAAATTTTCGAGGTCGGCCTGACCCTCCTGGGCCGGAATGGTCTCTCCATCCTTCCAGAAATCATTCTCCTTGCCTGGGACAACCTCCACAAAGCGATCCCCCAAGAGCCCCTCCGAGCGGATGGCGGCATGCCCCCCTTTTCGGATCTTCACCCCCGCGTCGATCTTCAGAATGACCTTGGCGCCCGATTCGACCAGTTGGATCTCCTCCACATTTCCGATCTCCACACCTGCAATCCGAATCGGCGCCCGTTTGTCAAGGCCGGAGGCGGTGCTGAACGTCGCGTTGAGGCGATAACCGCTCTTTTGAAGAAAGGCAAAACCGCCGACCTTGAAGGTCATGTAGGTGAGGAGAAGGAGGGCGGCGAGAACCGCGACTCCGACTTTGGCCTCGGTCGTGAATCCTTTCAAAGGGTCTCCTGTTTAAGTTCCGTGAGGGGTGAAGCGTGAGGAGAGAAAACTTTAAAATCTTTTGCCTTCACCCCTTGCGCCTCACGTCCGTTATGATCATACAATGATCGGCCCCACCGCGCTTCCCGTAATGAACTGCTGGACGATCGGGTTGGGGCTGTTCCGGATCTCGTCCGGGGTTCCGACCTCCAGGATCTTGCCCTCATAAAGCATCGCGATCCGGTCGGCGATCCTGTAGGCGCTCTTCATGTCGTGGGTGATCGTCACCGATGTCACGCTCAGGCGCTCGTCCAGGTCGCGGATCAGGCTGTTGATGACGTCGGACATGATCGGATCGAGCCCGGTCGTCGGTTCGTCATACAGGATGATCTTCGGGTCCATCGCGATCGCCCGCGCCAGGCCGACCCGCTTCTTCATCCCGCCGGAGAGATCGGCCGGCATTCGATCCTCGATTCCCTTCAGCCCCACCATCGTCAGCTTCTGCCGGGCGATCTCGCGGACCTTTTCCGTTGAGAGAGGGGTGTGCTCGATCAGACCGAAGCCGACATTCTCCCAGACGCTCAGCGAATCAAAGAGGGCCGCCCCTTGAAAAAGCATTCCGAACCGTTTTCGAAATTCGCTGAGATCCTTATCGGAGAGAGATAACAGATCAACCTCGTCAATGACGACGCGCCCCGAATCAGGCCGCATCAGGCCGATGATATGTTTCAGGATGACGCTCTTCCCGGTTCCGCTCCCCCCGATGATGACCATGCTCTCGCCGGTCTCGATCCGAAGATTCACCCCGCGCAAGACATGGTTGCTCCCGAAGCTTTTTTTAAGATCGATCAGTTCAATCATCCGGCGCCTTCTAAAAAAGAAAGGCGGTCAGAAAATAATCGGAAATCAAGATCATCATCTCCGCAATCACGACGGCGCCGGTCGTCGCCCGGCCCACCCCTTCGGCTCCGCCTTGGGTATTAAAACCTTTATAGCAGCTGATCGTCGCAATGATGGTACCGAAGATCGCCGATTTTAAGATCCCCCCCCAGATGTCATTCACCTCTAGGTACTGAATCGTCCGGCGGACATAAATTCCCGGATTCGCCCCCAGCATCTGAACAGAGATCAAGTAGCCTCCGATGATTCCGATGAGATCTGAAAAGATGGTCAGCATGGGGAGCATCAGCATTCCGGAAAGCAGTCTCGGCGTGATCAGATACTTGACCGGGTTCACCGCCATGGTCGCCAGCGCGTCGATCTGCTCGGTGACCTTCATCGTCCCCAGCTCCGCCGCCATCGCCGCTCCCGCCCGTCCCGCCACGATCAGGCCGGTGAGCACCGGGCCGAGCTCCCGCGTCATCGACAGCGCCACCACCGTCCCGACCAGCCCTTCGGCGTTGAAGCGCTTGAACCCGGTATAGCTCTGCAGCGCCAGAACCATTCCGGTGAACGAGGCGGTGATCAAGACGACCGGGATCGACTGGACGCCGACCGCCTCCATCTGCTTGAAGATGTTTCGGAAGCGAAACGGCGGGGTGAAGACCCACATCAAGGCTTGAAAGAAGAGAAGGGCCACCGCCCCCATCTCTGTCAAAAACCCCATCAGCCAGGTGCCTATTTTTTCGAAGTAGCGCATATTTATTTTGTCGAATAAATTCTAGGAACCCGCTCGCCGATACCGCAGAGGATCTCATACGGGATCGTCTCGGCCAAACGGGCCAATTCATCGGCCCAGACCGCCTCGTTTCCCTCTTCCCCGATCACGGTGACCCAATCGCCGACATCGAGCGAGGAGACTTCGGTGACATCCAGCATCGTCATGTCCATGCAGACCCGGCCCGCCACCGGGACCCGCCGCCCCTTGGCGATCATCACGCCGCGATTCGAGAGAAGCCGGGGATAACCGTCGGCGTAACCGATCGACACGGTCGCAATCAGGCTCTCCCTTTGGGTGAAGAAGGTGCGCCCATAACTGATGGAGGTCCCCGCGGGAACCTTTTTCAGCGCGATCACGCGGGCCCGAAGCTGCAGGACCGGCTCCAGCGAGATCTTGCTCTCCTCTTCCAAAGGAGAA
>JAHFEM010000031.1:4018-9870 GCA_023248505.1 Nitrospirota bacterium | reverse complement strand
ACACATTCGCCTCCCGGTCTTTCGGAACCGTCGCCACGATGGAAGGAGCGGTCGTGTCCGGGCCTCCCTCCGTCTCAAAGGCCCAGGTGAAATTGGACCGGAGGGGAATGCCGTCGAGGTCTTTGATCCCCGTCGTCAAGATCACGTTGTACCTCCTTCCTTTCTCGAAAGGAGTGGAAGGAGTGAACGTCGCCGTTCTCTCGCTGTAGTTCACCGTTCCGGTCATATCGACCACAATGAAGGTCTTATCGTTCACTGTGACCGGATCGATCGATGAAGAGAATTTGACAGTAATTGGAGAATCAACTCCGATATTCGTTGCTTTATCCGGGGGGGCGGTTTCGGAAACAGTCGGGGCCCCGATCTCCCCTCCGCCCCCACTGCCACACGCGGTGAGGAGCAACAGGACGAACAACAGTGGGTTGAATCGCATTTTTTGGATCAATATAGGTCCCCAATAACTCGAGGCCGTTTCGGCGCTTCGGTCGGAAAGCAAAATTGCAATAACAGGACCGTATCTTTTTGCCTGGCTGTGTCGTGTTTGAAGAGGGCTTCGAGGTAAAAATGAGAAAGGTGTGCAAGCGCGGTCTCAAAATGTGCAAGAGATTTGTAGGGGCGGCCCCCCATGGCCGCCCGACCCCGCTGTAGAAATGAAACAGGGCAGGCACAGGGGCCCGCCCTACAATAAATGCAATATATGGACGTTTGAATTCGTTGGGAAAGAGAAGAACGGGTGGAGATGCGCGAAACATCTCCACCCTGGCGGTATGATCCGAAGACCTCAGAGGGTCACGATGTCATACTGTTCCATATGAAGATTGGAGTCGGCCTTGATGATGATCTTCTTATGATATTCCCGCTCCAAATCCTCCACGCCATGCCGCTCTTCATCGTAGAGTAGGTTGGCCACGGTCGGATGGACCCCGATGATGATTTTCTTATCGCGGGGGGAAGAGCCGATCCGACGGATCTCCCGGAAGATCTCATAGCAGATCGTGGTGGGAGACTTGGTATACCCTCTCCCCTCGCAGTAAGGGCAAGGTTCGCAGAGAATCCGCAGAATATCTTCCCGGGTCCGCTCGCGCGACATCTCCACCAATCCAAGCTCCGAGATTTTCAGAATATGTGTCCGGGCCTTGTCGCCGCTCGTGGCGTCATGAAGGGCATTGAAGACCTTCTCGCGGTTCTTCTCTTTCTCCATGTCGATGAGATCGATGATGATAATCCCGCCGATATTCCGAAGCCGTAGCTGGTAAGCAATCTCCTTGACCGCCTCCAGGTTGGTCTTTAAGATCGTCTCCTCCAGATCGCGCTTCCCCACGAACCGGCCGGTGTTGACGTCAATGACCGTGAGCGCCTCGGCGCGGTCGATCACGATATACCCCCCCGACTTCAACCAGACACGCCGATTCTTCGCCTTGGAGGTCTCCATCTCGAGACCGTAGGCATCGAAAATCGGCTCATCCTTATCCCAAAGCTCCACACGGGGAAGAAACGTAGGGAGATAGGTTCCGACGAACTCTTTGATCCGCTCATACTCCGGCTTCGAATCGATCGTTAGCTTATCGACATCTTTCGTGAAAAGGTCCCGGACCGTTCTAAATACCAGGTCGAGGTCGGTATGGAGTAAGGCCGGCGCCGGCAATTTATCCCGTTTCTTTAAGATGTTCTGCCAGACCACCTCCAAGAATTCGATATCCTGTTTGAATTCTTCTTCGGTAATGCCGTCGCTGACGGTCCGGACAATATATCCGGCCCCCGGCTTTCTCAACCGGAGGATCATATCCTTTAACCGATGACGTTCGTCGTCCCGGCCGATCCGGCGAGAGACCCCGACATGATTGACGGTCGGCATGTAGACCAAATAGCGGCCCGGAAGGGAGATATAAGTCGTTACCCGTGGACCTTTCGTCCCGATCGGTTCCTTCGAGACCTGAACGACCACCTCCTGTCCCTCCTGAAGCAAGTCCTCAATGGTCTGGGAAGAGCCCTTCTTCGGCCGGGTCATCACCGGGACCTGGGCGGTCTCCGTGGCATCTTCGAATTCAAGCGGCTCCTCTTCGACCTCCTCGGCCTCCTCCAGGATATGGGCATAATCGTCCATGTTCGTCATCACATCGGCCACATAGAGAAACGCGGCCTTCTCGGTCGCGATGTCGACGAAGGCCGCCTGCATTCCGGGCAGAACCTTCACGACCTTTCCCTTATAGACGTTGCCGACAATGCCGCGGTCTTTTTTCCGGTCGAAATAAAGCTCCGTGACAATTTTATTTTCAAGCAGGGCGACCCGTGTTTCCTCCCGGGTGGCATTGATTACAATTTCAATCGACATAGAATCCTCTGTAAGGCGGGCCGGCGGTTTGGGCTGTCGGGAAGATCCCTCTTCCCGCCCTGCACAAGGGAATGAAGGGGGTGATCCCCCGCATCTGACCCGTAACCCCTACTCCCTCATCTTCAATTTTAATAAAATAACATAAATCGTCTCAGTTTAACATTGAAAAGGAGGCCAAGCAAACCCATCGTGGTCACCATCGAAGTCCCCCCGTAACTCATCAAGGGAAGCGGCACCCCCACGACCGGCATGACCCCCAAGGTCATCCCGACATTCACCAAAAAATAAAATGCAATCAGCCCGATAATTCCGACGGCCAGGAGTGACCCGAGCACATCTTTGGCCTTGTAAGCAATCTCAACCCCCCATAGGATCAAAAAGAAAAAGAGGAGGAAGAGGATAAAAATTCCGACGAAGCCCCACTCTTCAGAGAAAACCGAAAAGATGAAGTCGGTGTGGCTTTCCGGAAGAAACTTGAGCTGGCTCTGTGTCCCCCCAAAGAGCCCTTTTCCAAAAAGTCCTCCCGACCCGACGGCGATCTTCGACTGGATAATATGATAGCCGGTTCCGGTCGGATCGTTGGTCGGATCGATAAAAGTGCGGAGGCGCTCCCGCTGATAATCTTTCAGATGGTTCCAAAAAAACTGCCATAAAAAGGGAAACATCATCAGCGAGAGGAGAGACGAATAAATCAAAAACTTGGAGCGCAATCCAATCACCAACACGATGCTAAAGAAAACGGAAGAAATCGCCAGGGCCGTCCCGAGATCCGGCTGCTTGAGGATAAGGAGCATCGGCAGGAGCACCAATGCTCCCGGCACCAGCAATTGTCTGAGATTCAACCCTCTCTTGGGAAAATAGTCCGAGAAATACTTTGCCGACACCAGCAGGAGGCTAATTTTCGCCAGCTCCGACGGCTGAACGTTAAAAAATCCGAGTGAGAGCCATCGCTGCGCCCCCTGAGCGCTCCGCCCCATGACCAGCACCAGAACCAGAAGGAGCAGGGTCAACACATAGATCGGATAAGCAAAGCGGGCAATCTCATGGTAGTCGATCCAGGCCATCACCAGGAAGACGATCCAGCCCAAAATAATCCAGTAAATCTGCTTCATGTAGAGCGGCGTGCGCGCCTGGACGGCGGAAGAAGCGGTCACGCTGTAAATCGAGAGAACCCCCATTCCCAAGATGAGGATCACAACCACAAAAAGGAGCCAATCATAACCTGCAATGCTTCTTCGATCAATCATTTACAATCCTATACGTCTATTTTAAACCGATCTACCCCTCGCTTCGGACCGGTGTCGGAGGGGGCGCCGGGCTCTTCACCGTCAACGGCTCCAGCGGAGGGACGACGCCGAGGTAAGCCTCAATAACCTTTTTGGCCAACGGCGCTGCGGTCGATCCGCCATGGCCTCCATTCTCGACCAACACCACCATCGCAATCTTCGGGCTCTCTACCGGCGCAAAAGCAACGAACCAGGCGTGGTCGGCGAATTTATCCGGGAGCTTGCCATGCACACCCCCCTTTAATCCGATCACCTGGGCCGTCCCGGTCTTTCCACCCATCGAAACGAACTGCGATTTCGCCCCGCCGGCCGTGCCGTGCGGATCGGAGACGACGCCGGCCAGAGCATTCTGTATCACTCGAAATGTCTCCGGCGAGACCGGAATCCGTTTGCCTTCCGCGGTCGGAATCTCCTGGATCGATCCGGTCTCATGATCCCAGATTTTCTTAAGCAGCTGGGGCGAATGAAAAACGCCCTGGTTCGCCACCATGCTGATCATCAGCGCCTGTTGGAGCGGGGTCACCGTCACATATCCCTGTCCGATCGACACCGAGAGGGTCTCTCCCGGATACCACGGCTCCTTACGGGCCTGTCGCTTCCACTCGGTGCTCGGGATCAAACCTCCTTTCTCGGAGGCCAGCTCGATTCCGCTCGGCTGTCCCAGGCCGAAGAGATGAGAGAACTTGGAGATCGTATCGACTCCGAGGCGATTTCCCATCTCATAGAAGTAAACATCACACGATTCGACCAGGGCCCGATGAAGATCGACCGATCCGTGTCCCCCTCGCTTCCAGTCCTTGAAGTTCCGATTTCCAAAGGGGAGAAACCCGCGACATTCGACCCGACTCGACGGGGTCGCCTCTTTCGTTTCAAGGAGCGCTGCGCCGAGCACGATCTTGAAGGTGGATCCGGGAGGGTACTGCCCATGAATGACCCGGTTGGTGAGAGGACGTCCTTCGTCTTTCAGGAGGGCTTCCCAGGCGCGAGAGGAGGCCCCCTGCGAGAGGAGATTGGGGTTGAAGGCGGGATGGCTCACCATGGCGAGCATCTCGCCATTCTTGGGGTCCACTGCGACAATCGCCCCGTTCTGATTTCCCAAAGCTTCTTCCGCCACTTTTTGGACGTTGAGATCGATGGTGAGAAAAACGTCGTCGCCCCGCAGCGGCTCATTGACCTCCAGGACCCGAATCTCATGGCCGAGGGCGTCCACTTCGATCCGTTTCTGGCCGGGGGTCCCGCGAATAATCGCATCGAAGGTCTGCTCGATCCCGTACTGACCGATGATCCCCCCACGCTTAACGTTCTCATAGAGTCCCGATTCGAGCTGGGCCTGGGTGACTTCGCCGACATAACCGAGAAGATGGGCCGCCAGGGTTCCATGAATGGCATTTCTCTTAAATTCCGCCTCGATCTTCACCCCCGGCAGGTCGAGCCCATGCCCTTCAACGAGAGCCACCTCCTTCATCGTCAGGTCGTCTTTCACCTTAATCGGGAAGAAGGGGTCCTCTTTCTTGAAGGTCACCCGCCGCGTCATCTCTTCCTGGCTCATCTCGATAAGTTGCGCCAGACGAGGGAGGACGTCCGCCGGATCGGGCATATCGCCGAGTACGACGTAGAGGTTAAAGCTCGGAACGTTATTGACCAGGAGGTTTCCGTTTCGATCGTAGATGAGGCCGCGGGGAGGAGCCGTTTCCACCACACGAATGCGATTGTTCTCTGACAACTCGTGGTAGAATTTTCCTTTGACGGCCTGCAAGTACCACGCTCGCATCAGAAGGCCGAAGAGCGCCAGGACGATCAGACCGAAGAGCCAATAAATCCTACTCTGTAGATCTCGTGTTTCCTCCTGCGGAAAATATGACTCCCGCATGATCGAATGATCCTTTCTCACCTCTTCTCTTCGAGAAGAGGAATAGAAGTCCTATTGCAAAAAGGGAGTTATAGACGGCCCTTCCAAACATTTCATGCCGAACCATGAAAAACAGCCCCCCTTCCCTTACGCCCTCCACCAGAAGGGTCCCGATCAGGTCGTGCAGAAGCGAAACAAAAAAGAAGATCAGGATATTCCAAAGCAAAGAGAGGTTTAAGAAGGACCTTCCCAAGACTCCGATCGTAAAGCCGACCGTTATTTTCAGAAAAAAATTCACGCCGAGGAGCCCGATGGAAAAGAGGTCGATGAGCCCCCCGAGGGCCATCCCCCAAAGCAGCCCAGGCACTTCCCCCTTTGCCCAACT
>JAHFEM010000031.1:0-4008 GCA_023248505.1 Nitrospirota bacterium | reverse complement strand
ATAAACCAATACCAAAGCAAGATCCGGCTTGATCCCTCCGATCTGAATCTTCTTCAAGAGAAGGGTCTGAACCGGAATCAGAAACAAGAAAATGGCAATCCGCAGGAACCAATTCATTTGGCTGTTCCAGATCCGATTTTCTCGTGGGGCTCACCGGTTGAAGTGATAATCAAAACCTCCTCCAGCTTCGAGAAATCAATTTGAGGGGTCACTCTCACCTGAAGGAAGAGTTCATGCTCTCTCTTCTCCACTTTCTCGATCTCTCCAATCTTGAGACCCTTTGCGAAACTTCCTTCGAGACCGGAGGTGACGATGGTATCGCCGACGACCACCTCCGAGAAGTGGGGAAGGTATTTCAGGCGAATCGCCCCTTCCTCCATCCCTTGAACAATCCCTTCATCTCGGGTTCGCTGCACGATCGCAGCGATGGCGTTGCTTCGATCGGTCATGAGAAGAACTTGAGCATGATGGAGACCCGTCTTGATAATCTTGCCGACGACCCCTCCGGGGGTGATGACCCCCATATCGACCTTGACCCCGTCGGCCTCCCCTTTATTGACGATGATGGTCCGATACCAATGGCTCGGTTCCCGGCCGATCACACCGGCCGCCACCAAATCGAAGGGAGCGTTTTTTTTGTAATCAACGACCGCCTGGAGCCGTTCAAGGAGGGCCCCCTCTTCCTTGAGAAGATTATTCTCCCCCCGGAGCCGCTCCACTTCGGCACGGAGCTGCCCATTCTCTTCTCGGACATGAATCAAGTTGACGTAGCCGTACCACACCCCGCCGATCCCGTTTAAAATCCCGTAGGTCCCCTGCTGAATGTAGTAAACCGCTCCTCCGACCGGAACTTCCAACCATCGAAGCGGCTTCTTTTGAAGTTCGGGAGAGATCAGAAGCACCGCCAGGCCCAGAATAAAGGAAAGAATGAGAAAACGCTTATAGATGTTTCGGCGACGAATCATGCGTTGACCTAGCTGTGCGATCGAAAAACCCTCCTAAAACCCGGATGCCTTTTCTGAAGAACCCCGGATGGAATGGGAGTCCCTCACCCCCTGCTTACTGAGAGGCGATGGAAATCCGTCGGAGGAGACTCAGCTGATCGAGCGCCTTTCCCGTTCCCAGCGCCACCGTATTCAAAGGATTATCAACGGTGATAATCGGAAGGTTCGTTTCTTCGCGAAGACGAATATCCATTCCGCGCAAGAGAGATCCTCCGCCGGTCAAAACGATGCCGCGGTCGATGATATCGCCCGCCAACTCCGGGGGGGTGTTCTCCAACGCCACCTTGATGGCATTGACGATCGCGGAGATCGGCTCGGCCAAGGCCTCCCGAATCTCCCCGTCATCGATGACCAACGTCTTCGGAATGCCGGAGATCAGGTCCCTTCCCTTGATCATGTACGTTTTCTTCTCTTCCAACGGATAGGCCGAGCCGATCTCGAATTTAATCTGCTCCGCCATGTGATCTCCGATGAGGAGATTGTATTTTCGCTTGATGTAATTGACGATGGCGTCATCCATTTTATCTCCCGCCACCTTCACCGATTCCGAGTAAACGATGCCGGCGAGTGAGATGACCGCGATGTCGGTCGTCCCGCCGCCGATATCGACCACCATATTCCCGGAAGGCTCGGCAATCGGAAGTCCCGCTCCGATGGCGGCGGCGATCGGCTGCTCGATCAGATAAACTTCCCTCGCGCCCGCCAACTCCGCGGAGTCCCGAACCGCCCGCTGCTCCACCTGCGTCACCCGGGAGGGGACCCCGATGATCACACGGGGGCGAACAAAGGTGTTCCGGTTATGGGCCTTCTTGATGAAGTGGTTCAGCATCTTCTCGGCAATCTCAAAATCGGCAATCACGCCATCTTTCATCGGGCGGATGGCGACGATGTTCCCCGGCGTGCGCCCCAACATCTTTTTCGCTTCCGCCCCGATCGCGACCACCTTTCCCGACTTCCGCTCAATGGCAACCACCGACGGCTCGTTGATGACGATCCCTTTCCCCTTCACGTAGACCAGCGTGTTGGCTGTTCCCAGATCAATGGCCAAATCATTTGAAAACCATCCCAAGATGCTGCTTGTCAGTCCCATCGTCCCCTCATTTTTCTAAAGATTCAAACACGGCGTAATCCAACACCTGCGTCTTCGCTAATTCGTCACCCACGCGCAACCCTTTCGGACTGCCGATCATTAAGAGCGTTTCAAAACCAACGATCGTCAATGAGAACAACCAGCCGATGTAAGGGATGTGAAAAATTAAATAGGCAATCGCCAGCGGGAAATTGCGGATGATCGATTCCTTGAAGGAGGCCTTTTTTCGAGTTGCAGGAACAATGATTTGAAGACCGATCAGCTGCTTTCCGATGCTTCTCCCTTCCGCAAAACCGTCGGCGATCAAGAGGTAGGTCAGCCCTGCCATAAAGGTGATCTGAAGCGGTATTTCATAAATCGCGGCAACAACCAAAAAATCGAGAAACTTCGCGATAAACCGATGGAGGACGCTCGCTTTGGGGTATACCCAAGAACCGGTGACCTCCTCATCCTGCTCCGTCAACACAAGGACCTTTCGTCCGATCATAAATAGATGTCATTATAATCGAAAAACGAAAAATGTTTCAAGAAAATTGTCATCACGCTGCGACAGAGGGGGTTGCTTTTTCCGCTCCCCGGTGTTATCCTGGCTTCCGCCTCAAGGAGAAAATCGTGCTAAAAGTCATTCGAAAAGGCGCCATCGAAAATCCCTGGTTCTTCCGGATCATTATGGGGGCGATTGCGTTGGCCTTCACCATTACGATGGGTTGGTGGGGCTTTGACGGCTCCCGAGATAACGCCGTCGCCAAGGTGGACCGCGCCTCGATCTCGATCGAAGAGTACCAACGGGCCTACCAAAACGCATCTAACTTTTACCGGGAGATCTTCCAGGATAAATACAATGACAAAGACCTTCGAAAAAAGGTGATCGATGAGCTCGTCGATCGCAAGCTGTGGCTCCAAGAAGCCCGGCAAATGAAGCTGACGGTCAGTGATGAGGAGCTAAAGCGGTCCATTACGCAGCTTCCCGGGTTCCAAAAAGACGGCAAATTCGATCCGGACCTTTATCGTCGCATCCTCGCCCAAGAGCATTATACCCCCGAAGGCTTTGAACGGCAACATCGGGAAGAACTCTTGATTGAGAAGGTGAAAACACTCGTCAAGGAGTCGGTCGCGCTCACCCCCTCCGAGGAAGAGGGAGCGAAGACAGTCAATCCCGCGAACCCCGATCCGGACAGGGCCGTTTCCGACCTGCTCTTCCAGAAAAAGCAGAGAGCGCTGAACGCCTATACCCTCGCGCTCAGACAGAAAGCATCTATCAACGTCAAAGAAGAGCTCCTCTAATCGACTTCACTCCCCGTCTTTCCCTCCCTTTTCTCCCGAAACAAATAGACAATGAATGGAGATGAATCAACAATCTCCCCTCGCCCCAAGAAGATCGGCAGATTATAACTGGAGTCTCTCGATCAGCGTCTTGTATTCATCCGGAATGGTTAGGAGATGAACCCCCATCCCATGTTTCTGGATCACCCGATTCAGGGCGGAGGGAATCCGCTTCGCCCACATCACGACGCCGCGACAGTGGATAATTTTATCATCAGGGAGGGTCAGCTCGATGTGAAGCTTTGTATTTGGAGGGAAAATAACGGTGGTCTTCAGGAAAATCCCGTTTGACGAAAGATCATGTGTAAATGCAACCCGGTCGGGCTTTTGATCTCCGAACCGGACGAACAGCCGCTTCAGGAAACGTTTTTTTCCTCGTTTTTCCATGCGTCAACTTAAGATTTGTCTTTTCGCCTGCCATTCCTTAGAACGATCCAACTCCTCACGAATCAAACCCAATCCCGCAATACACATCTCAAAGTTCTCGGAAAGCTTTCGGTAAAGCATGGTCCACTCTTTAAATCGACCATAGTTGAACTCGGCGGCCCGTCGATACGACCTCTTCCCCACCCGGACATAATCGATCAGAAA
>JAHFEM010000378.1 GCA_023248505.1 Nitrospirota bacterium | reverse complement strand
TTCTGAATGAAGTTATAACTTCGGATCTCGTCGAGCCCGTAGATATGATCGGCATGAGCATGGGTGAAGAGAACGGCATCGACCCGCGCGACGCCTTCTCGAAGCGCCTGCTGACGTAGATCGACGCTGGTGTCGATCAGAATGGAGCGATCTTGGCATTGAATCCAAAGCGAAGCGCGCGTTCGTTTATTTCTGGGGTGGGAAGAAAGACAGACGAGGCACCGGCAACCGATCGCGGGGACGCCGGTCGACGTGCCGGAACCTAAGAGGGTCCACCTCATCATCTTATGGGGTTTCCTCCGGGGGCTTTTCAGGGGTATCGCGTTTCTGGATCATCTCCTCAAAGGACTTCATTAACCCGTCGTGCTTTTGAACCATTCCGTCGATTTCCGAAACCATATCGACCATTTTTTTTCTCATCGTCTTTCTCTCAGCCAAGGTGGCTTTTCCCGACAGAATCTTTTCGGTCATCGCGGCTTGATCTTTCATCACCATCAACATCTGGTGCAGAAGGTGGTGATGTTCTCGTAGGATTCGGTTTCTGCTGGTGATGCTCTCATCGGCGGCCCTCACGGCGCCCGCCGACAGGAATAAAAAAACCAATAAAGCGACGGCGGTTGCGCGCTTGTGCAATTACTTCCTCCTCTTTTTCATTTCCTCGTTAAAGGTTTTCTGATAGAGGATGTCCCATTCGGGGCTTCCTTCAACAATCCGGCGAGAATAAGAGGAGAGCTTTTGTCGAACGAGTTCGTCGAGCTGGGCATCGAGCTTCAATTCAGAAAGGAGGGTTCGCTTGATCTGCCGAAGGATTAATTCGTTCTCCGCCTTCCGCTCGACGGAAGGGTCTTTCTCCAGCGCCTGGAGAATCAGGTGGGAGAGATGGCTGATCTTTTCTTCGCTTAAAGTCATGTCGCCTTTTATATCACCAGGTCTCTGTCTTTGATCAGCTGCTTTTTAACCATCTGAAACATTTTTTGGTAGTCGACCTCCCCTCTTTCGATCTCTTTCTCGTAGCCCTTCAAGATCTCTCGAACCTCTGCATTGAGACGATCTTCAACTTGGAGATTTTCGAGGATGACCGATTCGATCTTTCCGACCAAGAGTTCCTTCTTGGCAGAGGAGGCGATCAACGCTTCTTTAAGAAGGGTCTCAACCAATATCTTTGAGAGAGAGGCAACACGCTCTTTAGCAAGTTTCATTGCGGTAGAATAACAAAAGGGGGAGGGGGTGTCAACAAGGCGAAGGACCCGGTAGCGGGCCAGATCGGTTCAGAGAGCCGATTCCTTTCTTCATTGTCGATCCCGCGCAGACGGGAATTCGGACCCCGGGAGATTTTCTCGATGACAAAAGCCTTTCCTCTTTCCGCCGGCCGCCTCCCTGTTTTAAGGCTCTGGGGCATGCTCAACCATGAATCCTTATGACATGCCATATCCGAAACGGGCTCTCTCTGCCGGCCTCCACGCGCGGAGACCACACCCTTGTGACCGCACTCTCTAATTGGCTATACTACAGGTGAGGACAATGCTTGACTTGAGCATTGGAGGGAGGCGGATTCCGAAACAAATAAATACTCTCATGAAGGAGCACAATATGAATCCAAAGATATTCTATGCAACCCTTTTCCTTGTTTCATGGATGACCTGGGCGGCGCATGCCGCCGAAGAGCCGCTGAAAGGAGCTCCCCCGCCCAATCCCGGAGATCAACAAGCACACAGAGAAGTGACCGGGGAAGTCGATCGGATCGAGGACGGAATGGTCTTTTTGAAAACCGAGGAGGGAACCATCCGCAACTTCGGCGTCAAAGACGCCAAGAAGGAAGGGCTTAAATCGCTGAAGACTGGAGATCGCGTCACCCTGGAGCTGGACGAAGGAAACGAGATCGCCGACATCCACAAAGAAAATTCGATGGCAAAAGGGGACGAGAAAGACACGACCCGCCCCGAAGGGAAAGGGGGCCTCTCACAGGATCAACATCGATCCATCACGGGAAGGGTCGAGTCTTTCAATCCGATTGACAGAAGCGTTACCCTCAAGACCGAAGACGGCCAATCTCATACATTCGAGGTCAAGAATCCGGCGATCAGCAAATTGAACGGCGTTGAGAAGGGAGCAAAAGTCACACTCGAAATTGATGAGCAAAACCGCGCCATGGATGCCCATCAGGGCTAAAGAGCTACGGCCTCTCCGAACGAAGGCCATGAAGGGGGACCCAGATCGGTAACCGAGATCTTGCGCCCCCTTTCACTTTAAAAAGGCCGCTTCTTCCTTCATCCTTCTTCATCCTTATCCATCCACAACAATTCTCCAGCCGAGGCCCAAGTGAATTTCACTTGATGTTTCATTGCGCTTTTAGTATGTTTTCAGATCAGCCTAAATCAGATTGAGCAGACGGTTTTACCTCTCCCTTACCGAGGGGCCGTGCGACGAAGGTCCGATCCGGGGACGACGATAATACACGCAAAAACATTACCTTACTCACTCAGAAGGCTGTTTAAACAAAACCGCCGGTTGACGAGTAGAAGAACATCGGCTTACCACGCGAGGCATCGATGAATCAAACAGAGTGGAAGGGCCAAGATAGGATCCCGGAAAACCCGAGCGAAAAGAGAACCGGACTTTCCGGAATCTTCCAGCGGGGATTCGCCCTCTTTCTTCATCGGAAAAAACGGACAGTCCGATTTCCAGCCGATCGCCCCCTCGGAACCCTCTTTCAAAGGGATCGGAATGACCGGTCCGATGATGCCTGGAAAGAGATCGGCCCCGCCTTGGGAGAGATGGTTATTCCGGCTGATAAAGAGTTTCGATTGAAGGTCACTTCAGGAGATGGGGACTCCGTCGATCTCTCCTCCCTGGCCGCCTTCAAGCCGAGTGATCTACGAAGCCTCCGGCTTGAGTACACGAAGACCACCGACGCGGATTTGGCGCACCTTCGCAATTTGACGAAGCTCAAGGAGTTGGAGCTTAAAAATACCGCCGTCACCGGGAAAGGATTCATTCATCTTCGCAATCTAAAAACACTGATCGAACTCGGCCTCTGGGAAGCACCGATCGATAATACCGGGCTGGAACAGCTCCGAGAATTCACCTCTCTGCAAGAGCTTGATTTGGGAATGACACGGGTGACCTGCTCCGGGCTGACGCATCTTCAAAGGATGAGACGCCTACGGCGCCTTTCGTTGGGAGGGACGCAGGTCGGGGATAAGGGGATGGGGTTCTTGCGGGAGCACACCGCGCTCCAGGGATTGTTTCTCGGCTGCACCCAAGTCAGCGATGCGGGACTGGCGCAGATTCGCCACCTTCCCGAACTGCAGCGGATCGCCCTGGCCGCAACCCGGGTAACCGATGAAGGTCTCGGCCATCTGAAGCAGCTGAAGACTTTAGAGTGG
>JAHFEM010000377.1 GCA_023248505.1 Nitrospirota bacterium | reverse complement strand
ATTTCATCAAGACCGCCGCGGACACGCTCCGGGGAGAGGCCGGTCTCGGTTACATTCGGGAGAACCCGGTCGCCCCTTTGGATGACCGCGGTTTTCCAACGGCTCGCCTCTTCGGCGGCTATATCCACGCCTTCACGGAGAAGACCCGATTCGAGCAGACGGTTGAATACACGCCGAACTTAAAGGAAGCGAACGATTACCTCGTCAACGAGGAGTCGGCCTTCATCACAAACCTGATGGGAAACTTGGCGTTTAAGATTTCCTACGCCGTCCTCTACGACAATGAACCTCCCGCCGGCTTCGGAAAGTATGATCGGCTCTTCAAGACGGCGTTGCTCTATACGTTTTGAGCGGGAGCGGATGGGAGAACCGTCTGGATTCCGGTGTCAGATTAAAGCCAGACGGTCTCTCAACCCGCTTCCGGCGCCTTCGGGCCCGCAATGACGAAATAGAATATTTCGACTGATTGCACATCCTCGACGAACTGTGATAATTTTACGCAATGAGCGTCGTCCACCCGTTCCATCCATGTCAAGATAAGTCACGTTAACGCTATGGACCCTATTTCGAAATCACCCGCGACGGAGGGCCTGCCGGTCTCCCCTTCGTTAGAGCTGTCTCTGGAGGAGGCGCATATTCCCCGGCGGACAACGGTGGTCGATCAGCGCGTCGTTTATATCACCTTACTCGCCGTGCTCATTGCCCTCGCCGCGGGGATGGTTGCGCAAGGCCTCGCCCGTTTGATCCATCTGATCACCCACATCGCCTTTTACGGTCGTTTTGCATCGACGCCTGTTTCGCCTGCCGCCCATCAGCTTGGAATCTTCGTGGTCTTTATTCCCATCGCAGGAGGATTCTTGGTCGGTCTCATGGCCCGCTACGGCTCCAAAGCCATTCGCGGACACGGCATTCCCGAGGCGATGGAGCAGGTCCTGCTCAACCAAAGCCGTATCCCTGCGCGGATGGTGTTTCTAAAGCCGATCTCCGCCGCCATTGCCATCGGGACAGGAGGGCCGTTTGGCGCCGAGGGCCCGATTATCGCGACGGGAGGCGCGCTCGGCTCCATCGTGGGTCAGCTCTTGAAAACGACGGCCGATGAAAGGAAGATTCTTTTATCGGCCGGCGCGGCGGCCGGCATGTCGGCGACGTTCGGCGCCCCGGTGTCCGCCGTCTTGCTGGCCATCGAGCTGCTGTTGTTTGAATTTCGTCCCCGCTCCTTTATCCCGGTTGCGTTGGCCAGTGTGACCGCGGCGGCGGTTCGGATGGGATTTGCCGGTGCGGCGCCCGTCTTTGCCATGCCTGATTTGGCCCAGCCCAGCGGGGCCGCCATCGCCTCTTATATCCTTCTGGGCGCCGTCGTCGGCGTGGCCTCTGTGTATATTACGCGGGCGGTCTACTGGATTGAGGACGCCTTCGCGTGTCTGCCGATTCATTGGATGTGGTGGCCCGCAATCGGCGCGGCGGCCGTCGGCGTCATCGGTTATGCGGTGCCCCGCACCCTGGGGATCGGTTATGAAAATATCGAGCAGATCCTCTCAGGAAAGATCCTCGGTCAAACGCTGGTGATCCTTTTTGCATTCAAATTCATTTCATGGGCGGTCGCGCTCGGAAGCGGAGCGTCCGGGGGAACGCTGGCCCCTTTGTTTACCGTTGGGGGAGGCCTGGGAGCCGCCCTCGGAAGCGCGACCGTGTTCCTTTTTCCTTATCTGGGGGTCGATGTGCGAATTGCGGCCCTGGTCGGGATGGCGGCGATTTTTGCCGGGGCTTCCCGGGCGCTGCTCGCCTCGGTGATTTTTGCCTTCGAAACCACCCTGCAGCCGCTCGGTCTTCTTCCGCTCCTGGGCGGATGCACCGCCGCCTATTTGGTCTCCAGCCTGCTGATGAAACATACGATTATGACCGAAAAGATCGCACGGCGCGGGGTGCAGGTTTTAACCGAATATTCGGTCGATTCCCTGGCGCAGACGCTGGTTCGCGACAGCGCTTCCTATCCGGCCGTCTCGCTTAAAGCCGATATGACGATCGAGCAGGTTCGCTCCTGGATTGCTTCAGACCTTCCGGGGAGCCGTCATCAAGGGTTTCCCATCTTAGACGGAGAGGCCCGCCTGATCGGTGTCCTAACACGCCGTGACCTGTTCGATCCGAATGCCCCGATGACGCGATCCCTCGGAGAGCTCATTAAACGGCCGCCGGCGGTTGTCTATGAAGATCATACCCTTCGTGAAGCGGCCGACTTGATGGTCGGAGAGGACATCGGCCGGCTTCCTGTGATGACGCGATCCCATCCCTCCAAAGTGGTTGCCATGCTGACGCGGAGCGACCTCCTGTTGGCGCACCGCAAGCGCCTCGATGAGGCGCACCAAATGCAGCAAAGTATCCGCTGGCGTAAAGGTCTATCCGCTTTGAAATAATTTGAAAGCCAACCTTCCGCAGGAAAGTCTCCATGAAGTTCTCTCGGAAGGAAGCACGGCGCTGCGGCGCTGCGTTCTCGACGACATTCCAAATAAGGACGGTCCCCGCCGACGCCATCTTGGCGTCGGGGCCTATATTTGGTATGATCCTCCTGTTTTTCTTCCAAGGTGATCGCTATGATCCATGTGTCCCGGTGGAACATCGGACTTCAGACCAAGATTACTCTCTTTGTGATCGGAATCGTCGTCTCGGTTCTCTTCGTTGCCACCACCGCTTCCCGGCTGGTCATCGAGAGGCAGGCCCGCTTACTTCTTCGCGAAGAATACATTACCCTGGTCAAGCAGATCGGGGCCGGCATCGGGACCCTTGAGGAGCTTCGAGATCGGTCCGTTTTGGAAAAGGAGCTGGCCAAACTCCAAGAGATCGATCCGGAGATCCTCCTGATGGAGATCTTCGACCTGAGGCCGGGCACGCCGCAAATGACGGCCCGAAGCGGGACGGCGGTCGACGGATTGAGCTCCCTTCCGAATGAATCGGAAATTGAAATCATTCAGCGGGGAGAAGGGATTGCGCGTCTGCGGGAGGTGAGGGGGCAACTTTTTTGGGAGATCCAGGGGCCGGTTCAGGTCGGCTCGAAGGCGGTCTCCGGTTTGGTCCTGGCCCAGATCTCCATGCGGCGATTCGAAGCGCTGGTGGCGCGGGACCGCCTGCATGCTTTTCTGGTCACAGGGGTGGTCGCGGCGGTGATCCTGGTTTTCCTGGTCTGGTATCTCCGCCGAAGGATCGGGCAGCCGATCGCCTCCTTGGTCGCTGCGATGGCCCGCGTCGAGGCGGGCCATCTGGAACGGCAGGTTGCGATCGAGTCCCGGGATGAAATCGGCGCGCTCGCGGCGCAATTCAACCGGATGCTCGTGAGGATCCGGGAAGGGACGGAGGCGGTTCGGCAGTTGAACGAATCGCTGCAGGATCGGATCGCGCAGGCGA
>JAHFEM010000376.1 GCA_023248505.1 Nitrospirota bacterium | reverse complement strand
AATCACGCGCGAGGTTGGCCCTTGCGAAAGATGGGAGTCCGAGTTTGAGCCTGGCGGGTGATCCGACCGTGACGCTCAACGATCAGGAAGGAAAGTCGATTTGGAAGGCGCCGTAGTGTGAAGCTCCACGCCGCAGAGGGAGGCAACGGTATCAACCCATTCGCTCTTTTCTGAAATTTCCTCCAGCGGTTCCAAGGGTCTTAAAACCCCATGCTCATAGATTGCGTGAGTGCTCCCTGGCGTCTCCCTCCTGTGCCGTTTCAAAGATCTGTTTGAGATACCTTTTCAACATGATTTTCGTCCTCAGCCCAGAACTATAGATGATTTTTGAATGATCACAAGATCGAATGGAGGCTCAGACCCGCCGTCACGCGGCGGTTGTCAAGCCTTCCCACTGCTGTTATAATCCCCTCATGCCTTTCAATCTGAAAGAGTTCGAGCAGCTGCTGGGACCGGAAAAAGTCCTCTCCGATTCCCCGTCCATCACCGCTTATTCCATCGACGCCAGTATCTATAAAGTCACGCCGAAGGCGATTGCCGTCATCGAATCGCGAGACGATCTTGAAAAAGTCCTCCATTATGCCAAGGCGAATCGCGTTCCTCTCACCGCCCGGAGCGGCGGGACCAACCTCACCGGCAATGCGGTCGGGGAGGGGATCATCCTCGAATTCTCTCATCTCAATCAGATTCTGGAAATCAATGATCAAGCGCGGTGGGCCCGCGTCCAGCCGGGAATCGTTTTTGCCGAGCTCAACAAGCGGCTCGCGAAGCGGGGATGGATGTTCGCTCCCGATCCGTCGAGCGGCGACATGTGCAAGCTTGGGGGGATGCTGGGGAACAATGCCGCCGGCCCCCACACGCTGAAGTACGGCGCAACCCGGGACAACGTCCTGGAGATGGAGGTCCTCCTCTCGAACGGCCGCCGGATCACCGCCAAGGAGTACCGGCTCGATGATCCGCACTTTCAGAAGCTGCTGGTTGAGAATCCCTTCCTGACCGATCTGATCAGCCTGGTCCGGCGGAACAGCGATCTTATCGAATCGAAGCGGCCGAAAGTGTCGAAGAACTCCAGCGGCTACAATCTCTTCGGCCTGGCCGATGGATTGGCGCGCGGGGTCTTCCCGCTGCACCAGCTCCTCATCGGAAGCGAGGGGACGCTCGGGTTCGTCTTGGAGGCGAAAATCAAGCTGGTCCCCAAGCCGGCGCAGACCGCCACGGCGTTGGTGTATTTCGATCGGCTTTCCGAAATCGGCGATGCGGTCAACGCCCTTCTTCCCCTCTCGCCGAGCGCCCTGGAGATGATGGACGCCAACTCGCTCGACCTGGTCGGACGGGAGCGGTTCGGCATTCCGAATCATGCGGCGGCGATGCTGCTGGTGGAGTTCGACGCGTCGCCCCGGGAAAAGATGGAGGAGGTCCGCCGGTGGGTCGGGAAATACCGGCTCAGCGCGCCGATGACGGAGGCGTTCGACTCCGAGAGCCAGGCCGAGCTCTGGCGGGTCCGGAAGGCGATGTACCCGACGCTCTACCGGTACGATGCGAAGAAGAAGCCGATCAACTTCGCCGATGATGTCGTCGTCCCGGCCGATCGCATCCCGGAGCTGATCGCCTACCTCGACCGCCTCTTCGCGGAAAAGGGGGTGGCGGTCGCCATTTACGGCCACATCGGGAACGGCAATGCGCATATCAATCCGCTCTTGAATGTGAACGATCCGGCCGATTTCGAAAAGATGGTGGCCCTCTCGCACGAGATTCACCAAACCGTGATCGACCGGTTCGGCGGTTCCCTCTGCGGAGAGCACGGCGACGGCCGGGTTCGGGCCGAGTTCGTCAAAGCGCTCTACGGCCCCGAGCTTTACGACCTCTTCAAGCGGGTGAAGACCCTCTTCGACCCGGAGCATCTCCTCAACCCCGGCGTGAAGATCTCGGAGGTTCCGTTCACGGAGCATATCGATTTCGAACGGCTGGCAAAGCAGTGCGCCACCTGCGGGAAGTGCAACTCGGTCTGTCCGGTCTACGATGTGGTCGGGGAGGAGTCGAATGCCGCGCGGGGATGGTTTCACATCGTGACCGATCCCGATTATTCCTATGAGAAATCGGCCCGGGTGGTCGAAGCGTGCATGAATTGCAAGTCCTGTCGAACCGTCTGCCCCGCCGGGATCGACGTGTCGGAGCTGATCCTGAAGAAGCGGGAGGAGCGCCCGAACCGGGTGGCGGGAGCGGCCTTTGCGCTCCAGGAGCGGCGCGGTCTTTTTGAGCCGTTGTTGAAGCTGGCGGCATGGACCCAGCCGCTCTGGGATAATCGGGTCGGCCGGCTTCTCGTAGAGTATCTGACGTTGCCGATCTTAAAAGGGCTTGCGCCGACCGCCCGGATTCCGGCCGACATGGCCCTCCCGCGCCTTGCCAAACGGCTTCTGCGCGATCGCTATGCCCCGCTGACCCGGTCGAATAGCCGGATCGCCTACTTCCACGGCTGTGCCGCAAACTATTTCGACGACGGCGTCGGCGACGCGGTGATCGAAGTCTTGAAGAAAAACGGGGTCGAAACGGCGTTGCCTCCGCAGCGCTGCTCCGGAACGCCGATTCAGACCTACGGCTGGATCGACCGGGTCCGCGAGAACGCCCGGTTCAACATCGCCTCGCTCGAACGGTTCGAGAAGGTGATCACCGGCTGCGCCTCTTGCACCTTCATGTTGAAAGATTATGCCGGCCTTTTGGAAGGGGAAGAACAGGAGAAGGCAAAGCGGCTGGCGGAAAAGGTCCTGCACATCTCCGAGTTCCTGGCGGATGCGCTTCCGGTGAAGCGGCCCTCGGCGGCGCCCGGAAAAAAGAGAAAGGTCGCCTATCACTCCTCCTGCCACCTCCGGGCGGCGGGGGTCAGCAAGCCGCCGCGGGATCTCCTCCGCCGCCATCCCGATCTTGAGTTCGTCGAGATGGCCGATGCCGACCGTTGCGCCGGCGGCGCGGGAACGTTCTGCGTCAAAAATCCGAAACAATCCGCCGCCATCTTCGAGCGGAAGCGGCGCGGCATCGCGGAGAGCGGGGCGGAGATCGTCGCCACCTCGTGCCCTGCCTGCATGATCCAGCTTCAGAACGGCCTGCGGGGGAAGGTGGAGGTAAAGCACATCGCCCAATTGATGAACGAGGAGGAGTGATGGAGGCCGAGAAGGCTCGCCCCACGCTGATCTACGACGCCGAATGCCGTCTTTGCGTCGCCTCGAAGGGGCTGATCGAGCGGTGGGATCGGCGCCGCCGGATCGCCTTCCTTCCGTTCCAGACGGCGGAAGCAAAGGAGCGGGCTCCGGACCTGGCGGGGATGACCTGCATGGATGCGATGCGCTTCGTCGATGCGCAAGGAAAGGCCGTCTCCGGGGCGGAGGCCTTCCGCAGGATGCTTCC